>JBEGUL010000030.1:0-27292 GCA_041178865.1 Actinomycetota bacterium
TGTGTTGCAGCAACTAACTCCCGCTGCTTTTCCCCTCATTCGACTCACAACACATCGTCCGTGTTAACCCGGCCTGATGTTTATGGCACCACAAAGGATTCCCGCAATGTCTACCCCCAACGAACGTCCTGTCCCTAAAGGTTTCGCGCTCTATGTCGGCCTCGATGAGGCAGCTGCAGCCGAACGCGGTTTAGATCTAGGCAAGGTTGTTGAAGCTCTTAAAAAGCTCACCAACGAACTCGTTCCTGGCACCGAGACGTATGCAGCCGTTGCTCTGGCACCAGCTAACTCCCGTGGACGTCAGGTTGATCTTGTCCGCCTTGCACTTCAAGAACCTTCTGCTGTGGCGAAGTACAAACCAGAGGATGACTTCGAACCATCTGATGGTGACGGTGGTGTTGTGGTGGACATCTCCCGCAAGCGCGTGCTGATCGACTACACCGCAGCTCCACTGACGTTCAAAGAGTTTGAGCTGCTTCAGTTTTTAGTTGTTCACAAGGGCGAGACCATCAGCCGTGAAGAAATCATTAAGGCACTCTGGCGCGAAGATGAACTCGATATCCCCAACGAGCGAACTATCGATGTTCACGTTCGTCGTCTGCGCTCCAAGCTTGGTCGCTTCGAAGACATTGTCCGCACCGTTCGCGGTGTGGGCTATCGCTACGACAACCATGCTGACGTGACCGTGATGCATGCTGGCACACCCAGCCCTGACTTGTTCTAAAACTTCTCAGGAAATAGACAGGTTTATCTCTTCCCTGTCGTTACCGTTCCGTTATAAAGTGTCATTACGAGCGTTGCTTGCTGTGGCTAACTCGTGAATGTGATTGCAAAACTCTTGGTGTAACACAAGGGCCGATTGGAACCTCTTTCCAATCGGCCCTTTCCCATTCCCTAGGCTGTACTCATGACGTGTTCACTTGTGTGGCTCCGCGATGATCTTCGCGTTGCCGATAATCCTGCCCTCGTTGCAGCGGTCGATCGTGGTGAGCCCATTGTCGTGGTCTTCATCTTGGATGAGGTGTCCCCAGGTATTCGGCCCTTGGGTGGTGCGAGCAAGTGGTGGCTTCACCACAGCCTCACTGCTCTCAAAGACAAGGTAAACCGCCTTGGCGGTGAGCTCATCCTGCGGCAAGGTGCAGCTCCGGACATCATGCGGAACCTTATTCGCGAGACCGGTGCCACTGCGCTGTATTGGAACCGTCGCTACGGCAAGCCCGAGCGAGACATGGATGCGGCCATCAAGGAATACGCCAAGGAATCGGGCATCGAAGCGATGAGCTTCCAAGCAAACCTGCTTTTTGAACCTTGGACTGTGCGCACCGGGAGCAACACCCCGTACACGGTCTATACGCCGTTTTGGAAGTCATGCCTGAATCGGCCCACACCACCGCGTCTTCCTGCGCCCACCCCCGAATCGATTACCTCTCCTGCTTCTTTGCCAGAGAGTGACGACCTCGAAACTTGGAATCTTCTCCCTACAAATCCCGATTGGTCTCTGGCTTTCCCCGTTCGCTGGACAGTCGGTGAAAACGGAGCACATGCAGCCCTCGAGCGCTTCTTTGCCACGCGCATTGAACGCTATGCCAAGGGCAGAGACTTCCCTTCTGAAAACTCGACGAGCGAGCTCTCACCCCACCTGCGTTGGGGTGAGATCAGCCCCTTCCAGATTTGGCATGCAACTGACGAGCACCGTCGCAAGGCAGGCAACTCAGCAGAACTGCAGACCAACGCTGCAAAGTTCTTGGCAGAGCTTGGCTGGAGAGAGTTCAGCTACAACCTGCTCTATCACTGGCCTGACTTGGCAACCGTGAACTTTGACGGTCGCTTTGACCACTTCCCCTGGGGTAAACCAGATCCGGAGATTCTCGAAGCCTGGCAGCAGGGTCGCACCGGCATTCCAATGGTGGATGCGGGTATGCGAGAACTCTGGCAGACCGGCTACATGCACAACCGGGTGCGAATGATTGCCGCCTCGTTCTTGATAAAGAATTTGCTCATTGACTGGCGCGTGGGTGAAGCCTGGTTCTGGGACACCCTGGTCGATGCTGACCCTGCCAGCAACGCTGCCTCGTGGCAGTGGGTTGCCGGCAGCGGTGCAGATGCAGCTCCCTACTTCCGTGTCTTCAACCCAGTGCTTCAGGCAGACAAATTTGACCCCAAGCATGAATATCTTCACCGCTACTTGGGTGAATACGAACACCCCATGCTCAGTGGCTACCCTGAACCGATCATCAACCTTCTTGATTCACGCAACCGTGCGTTGGAAGCGTTCAAGACCTTGGCTGATGTCCCACGCAGCATCGCACCGCCCACAGTGGATTTGTAATGAACAACGAGAAAACCCCGCCCGTTCTTATTGAACGGGCGGGGTTTTCTTGAAGATCAAACTACTGAACGACAGGAACTCCGGACATCGATGAGGCGTTCGCTACGGAACCACCATCAATGAGATCGGTGAAACCAGAAGCCTTCATGATTTCAATTGCGGCGGCTGATCGGTTTCCAGAACGGCAGTAGACGAAGTACTGACCATCAGTGGGGAGCTGGCTAATGATGGTGCCGAAGTTGGGGTCTTGGACGTCAATGTTCACGGCACCTTCGAGGTGACCCTCGCTGTACTCAGCGGGGGTGCGCACGTCAATGATGATGCTGTCGGAATTGAGTGCGACTGGCTCAGCTGCGGGTGCGCATGCTGCCAGGGCAAAAGTTGCTGCAAAAGCAAGGGCAATAATTGCAATGATTTTCTTCATGAGAAAAGAATAGCAGATACCCCTGGGGGTATATACCTTATGCCTCTTTAGTTATCTCAACCTTGACGAAAACCCCAGACGCACTGGCACCTGCATACACTCCGCGCAGTGGTGACACATCTTTGTAGTCGCGTCCGCGCGCGATCAACACGTGACGTTCGCCAATGTTGAGCATGTTGGTGGGGTCATAGCCAAACCAGTCACCACAGAACCATTCCACCCAGGCATGTGATTCGCCGACGATAGTTTCACCAATGGCTGCATCGGGCTTGGACTGTAAATATCCAGAGACGTAACGGGCAGGAATACCGACAGCTCGCAGAGCGCCGAGAGTCACGTGAGCGATGTCCTGGCAGACACCCTTTTTGTTTTCCCAGGCATGCGTTGCGGTGGTCTGAACACCGGTCACACCCTTGGTGTATTCGATGTTGTCGTAGATGGCGGCAGCAATTGCTTGAGCTGCCTCACCTGGGTTCGCGTGCTGAGCAACTATTTCCTGGGCAAGTTCGATCAACCCTTGAGGTGGAGTGGTCAGACGTGTTTGCTCTGTGAATTCCACAAACTTGGTGGAGCTGGTCCGTGCCACTTCCAACTCGTCCCAGCTCATGTCAGGTACCTCTCGCAGTGCTGGGCGCACCTCCACCACACTTGTGGCCGTTACCGACAGCTCAGTGTGAGGAGTGAGCACTTCAAAGGTGCTGACCTGGGTTCCCCAGTAGTCCACATAACCATGTTGCGCAGCAGCAGGGTGGATTTGCAGGTTGGCCGAAAGGACAAACTGCTCGTTGCTATTGAAGGGCAGCATGCGTGCTTCGTTATATGAAGCGGTCGCCGGAAGCTCGTAGGAGAAACCGGTGCGGTGGACAATGCGGAGACGACTCATGAGTTCTCTCCAATCCAGACAGGGACCGCGCTGGTGGGGAAATACTTCAAACGAATCTGATCGCTGGCAGCACTCGTAACAGCCTGAACTTCTTCCATGTGACCTGGCAGATCGTCCATCAGTTCAATAATCGGACGGAACGACAGTTCCGCTCGAATACCACCGAGCAAACGCTGCGCTTGATCGACCACTCCAGCGCGGCCTTCACGAGGATCGATTTCCCGCAAGCACTCTTCTGCCTTCGTTACCGAATACAGAATCGAGCGCGGAAACAAACGGTCTGTCAGCAAGAACTCTGCTGCGTTACGAGTTGAAGGAACACCACGATAGGTGCGCAGGTATGCCTCATAGGCACCGCAACTACGCAGGATGGTGGTCCAGGATGGACCGCTGGCGTCGGTGAGCGACCTTGTCGCTAACAGACGTGCGGTCATATCAGCACGCTCGAGTGCACGACCGAGAGTAAAGAACTGCCAGGCCTCATCGTGGCTTGTTGCCGAGTCCACGATGCCGATGGCTAACGCTGCGCGCTCGCGAACCCAGCGGAAGTATTCGTGCGTCTTATCTGGAGCAACCTTCTTGGGGATACGTGCGTTGGTGCTGTTGAGGCACTCCCAGAGCTCTGTTGACACAATCTCGCGAGCGCGACGAGCATTCTCGCGGGCTGAAGCAATAGCAAACGCAATGGAACCTGGGTGCTGGCGATCCACGGCCAAGTCGTTGATGACGTCTTCACGGGTGACCAACTTGCCGGGAGGCAGATCAGTGCCCATCACAGAAAGCAGTGAGCGGCACGCAGTGTCTTCGTCGATCCAGGGATCTTCGAGAAGCAGCTGCAGGTGCACATCCAAAATACGGGCAGTTCCATCGGAACGTTCAACATAACGGCCAATCCAGAAGAGAGACTCAGCGATGCGGCTCAGCATGAGCTCACCTCTCCTTCATGGGACTGTTGTTGCTGTTCCTGCTGCTGGTGACGCTTAGTAGCGTCATGATCTTGAGGAAGAACAGATGGCAACGAAGCTTTTGATTCGTGGGAAGTAACTCCAGAGCTTTCAACCTCGTCAGACTCTTGAGCTGCTTGATCTGCCACAAGGTCGGAGACACTCACGTGCTCGCGCTTAACGCCCTTGCCGGGTCGATCTTCAATCGGACCAACGACCCAGGTGTCCTTGGAGCCACCACCCTGACTGGAGTTCACCACGAGCTCGCCCTCGGGCAAAGCAACGCGAGTCAAGCCGCCAGGAAGAACATAAACGTCCTCGCCGTTATTCACGGCGAATGGACGCAGGTCAGCATGGCGAGGACGGATGCCGTCCTCCACCAAGGTGGGAATAGTAGAGAACTGCACTACAGGCTGTGCAATCCAGCCGCGAGGATCTGCAATCAGACGCGTGCGGAGAGCATCGAGCTCTTCGTGAGAAGCATCTGGCCCTACAACCAGACCCTTACCGCCAGAACCGTCTACGGGCTTGACCACGAGTTCATCGAGGCGGTCCAATACTTCTTCGAGCGCTTCGGGTTCTTCCAAACGCCACGTGTCCACATTCGGCAGGATGGGTTCTTCGCCAAGGTAATACTTGGTCAGCTCTGGGACATAGGTGTACACAAGCTTGTCATCTGCAACACCGTTACCCACGGCGTTGGCAATGGTGACGTGACCCAGGCGGGCAGCAAGCAGCATGCCCGGAGAGCCCAAGATGGAGTCTGGACGGAACTGCAGTGGGTCAATGTATTCGTCGTCCACACGGCGATAGATCACATCGACGCGCTTGGGGCCTGCCGTGGTGCGCATCCAGACACGACCGTTGGAGCAGAACAGGTCTCGACCTTCCACCAACTCGACACCCATCAGGCGGGCAAGGAGGGTGTGCTCGAAGTAAGCAGAGTTATACACACCGGGAGTGAGCACCACGATGGTGGGTTCGTCCACACCGTCTGGCGCAGACGCTTGGAGTGCCTGCAGAAGTTTGTAGGGATAGTCGCCCACAGGGCGAACGCTCATCTCGACAAAGAGCTCGGGAAGGGTCTGTGCCATCACGCGGCGGTTGGAGATGACGTAGCTCACGCCAGAAGGAACGCGCACGTTATCTTCCAGCACACGCCAGGCACCCTGCTGGTCACGAATGAGGTCAATACCTGCCACGTGGATGCGCACACCGTTAGCTGAACGAATACCGGCAGCTTGGCGGTGGTAGTGGCTGGAAGTGCTGATCAACTTGGCCGGAATGACACCATCGCGCACAGCATTCTGTGGCCCATAGACATCGGCCAGGAACATCTCAAGTACTTTGACGCGCTGCTGCACGCCGGCTTCAACGTTGTTCCAGTCCTCTGTCTCAATCACACGAGGAACTGCATCAAGAGGGAAGGGTCGTTCTTCACCGGCAAAGTCAAAGGTCACACCTTGGGCGAGATAAGAACTAGCCAGAGCTTCGGTGCGGCCTCGAAGTTCTTCCTGGGTCATCTGAGCTAGGGCGTTATAGAGGTCCTTATATGGAGCGCGAGGATTGCCCGGCTTGTCATTCTTGGGGAACATCTCGTCCCACGCAGCGGCACCCTTGCGTACCCGTGGCGTTTCACGGGTGTTGCCATAGCCATCAAAGAGGGTTGCCATATGTCTATCCTGCCCGTCTTTGGTTACAAGCAGGTTACCGAGGCTTGCTCTGATTGGGAAGGGTGAATGTGGCAACCAAACCTAAGATTGGGTCATGGCACACAGCAGGCTCTACAAAAAAGGAAAGCTCGCGCAAAGCGACTTCCCCTTTGAAGACATCGCGAGAATCAAAAAGTCCGTCAGTGACTTCTATTGGTTTGATTTTGTAGATCCCACTCCCGCAGAGTTAGCCGAACTCGGTAGCGAACTCGGACTTAACAAACTTGCTCTTGAGGATGCCCTCAACGGCAAGCAGCGCCCCAAGTTAGAGCACTACGACTCCCACATCTTTATCAACGCATACGCTGCAGGATTCAACTCGAAAACCCGGGAACTCAAGAACGAAGAAATCTCCATCTTTGTTACCAAGAACGGTCTCATCACTGTTCGGGACAATAATGACTTCGACATGTCCGCTGTCACCAAAAACTGGGATGAAGGGGAAGAGCTCGCAACCGCAGGTGTGAGTTTCCTTCTCTGGGGTTTGCTCGACGTCATTGTCGACTCCTATTTCATTGCAGTCGAGGAATTAGATTCTGAGATCGAAGATCTCGAAGAAATGATGTTCGCCACCAAGCGAACTGAGCTCAACATTCAAGAACGCAGTTATGACTTGCGTAAAGCGCTGGTTGTGCTGCGTCGCATTGCCACCCCCATGCGTGAAGTGATCACCCCGCTATTACGAAGCGACAATAAGATTCTGAACTCCTCGATGTTCCAGTACTACCAAGACATCTTTGACCACGTCATGCGCGTCTCCGACTGGACGGAATCGCTTCGCGATCTCATCACCACCTTGCTGGAAACAAACCTGACTATTCAGAGCAACAATATGAACCTCATCATGAAAAAGGTGACGTCTTGGGCTGCAATCATTGCTGTTCCCACCGCCATCACCGGTTTCTATGGTCAGAACATTCCCTACCCGGGCTTCAATCAGGAGTGGGGTTTCTGGTTCTCCTCGGCGGCAATTGTCTTAATGTCCGGCGGCCTGTATTGGGCATTCAAGCGCAACGACTGGCTCTAACTAGCGCAATGAACATCTCCGCAGGTCAGTGGCTCAATTCACCAGAAAACTCTGAAGTAACTTCTGATGGTTTTTGCGTGACAGCAAAAGACCACAGTGATTTTTGGAACACCACCTCCTACGGTTTTATTCATGACACAGGTCATGCCCTGCTCAATCCATTCCCTCAAGACACAGCACTCGAGCTGAGCTGGATTCTGGATTACAACCAGCAATTTGATCAGGCAGGTTTGATGATTTGGTCTGATTCAGATCATTGGATCAAAGCTGGAGTCGAGTATGCCGACGGTGCCCCACAATTAGGAGCTGTGGTGACCTCTGGACTTTCCGACTGGTCTGTTGCACCCGTGCCCGAATGGATGGGCAAAGAAGTTCACCTTCGCATCAGCAGATCAGGCGATGCCCTGACTATTCGGGCCAGATGTGAAGGTGAGTGGCAACTAGTGAGACTTGCGCCGCTAGACCCCGCTCGCCAATGGCAAGCCGGCCTGCATCTAGCTAGCCCTAGTCGTGCCGGATTAACAGTGACTTTCACGTCATTGACTCAGGGAACTAAAGACGAAACTCTGCACTAACAAGCTCTTCGGGGTGAGCTAGCCCTTGCACTTCTGGGAGCAATACTTGACGTTCTCCCAGTCCCTTGCCCACTTCTTGCGCCACTCGAAGGGCAGACCGCACCGTTCGCAGGTTTTCGGTGCGAAGCCATTTTTGGTTTGTGCGGTGCGGGGCATGCACTCACTGTATTTGAGGAATTGCTGTGAATTTGGGATTTCGGTTTTTTGTAGGGCCTTGAACGATATATCGTTGAGTTCTCACAAGAACAATAAGGGGAGCATTGTGAAAGATTCTTGGATGAAAAACAACGACTGGTCTGTGGCTTCTGCAATGCAGAGCCTCGAAGACTTGGGCGGTCAGTTCAAGCGCAACGTTGACATGCGCATGCGCCGTGGAGATGTTCGTTCTGCAGTGCTTCGCCTCCTGCATGAATCCCCCATGCACGGCTACCAGATCATCCACGAGATTGAAGCTCGCAGCGGTGGCGCTTGGAAGCCCAGCCCCGGTTCTGTATACCCCACACTCCAGCTTCTCGTTGATGAAGGGCTTCTCGAATCTAAGGAGACCAAAGGTCGCCGCACCTACTCACTCACAGCAGAAGGTAAAGAAGTTGCCGCTGCAGAGTCAGAAACACCTGCGCCCTGGGAAGCCGGCTTTGATCGCCCAACCGGGCCACGTGGCACCCTCGCACTTGCCGGAATGAAGCTTGCAAAAGAAATTGCAGAGGTCGCACGTCTGGGTTCCCCCGCCCAGATGGAAGAGGCCACCAAGCTCCTGAATGAAACTGCGAAAAAACTTTCTGCAATTGTGTCGCACAATTAAGGGGTGGGTAACCCAAACGAAGGAATAGCCAGCGAGCCATTAACCGCTCGTCAGGCTCGCGCGCGCTATCGCCGGATCCTTCGCTTTGCTGCCCGTCACCTCGCATCACTGTGGTGGTTTGAGTTAGTTCTGCCACGCTTTGGCCTGAACTCCATTGCAAACAAGACCAGGACTAAGCGCCTCCAGCGCATCGCACGCAGCTTCCAGAAGCTTGCTCTGGATCTCAGCGGTCTACTCATCAAGCTGGGACAGTTCATGTCCACGCGCCTGGATATCCTCCCGCCGGAAATCACGAAAGAACTCGAAGGGCTGCAGGACGAAGTCCCTGCTGTGCCCTTCGACCTCATTCGTGGACTTGCAGAACGAGAGCTGGGGCTCCCCCTCGAGCAGGTTTATAGCTGGGTTGATCCAGTACCCCTTGCTGCTGCTTCTCTCGGCCAGGTCCACCGGGCGACTCTGGCTGAGCAAGATGCTGACGACACTGGCCTACTGAATGTCGTGCTCAAGATTCAACGTCCTGGCATTGATCAGATCGTAGAAGTTGACCTGAGTGCACTGCGCCGGGTTGCCGGCTGGCTCAGTCGCATTCGCCTGGTCAACCGCCGGGCAGATATGCCTGCGCTGATGGACGAATTCGCTAACACCTGCTTGGAAGAAATCGACTACCTCAATGAAGCCTCGAACGCTGAGCGCTTCGCGGAGAACTTTGCCGACAACCCCAGAGTTCAGGTTCCCCAAGTTGTGTGGGAAAGAACTACGCGCCGCGTGTTGACCCAAGAAGATGTCACCAACATCAAGATCACGGATCTAGATGCCCTTAGTGCCGCTGGAATTGATCCCGCTGACGTGGCAAACGAATTCGCTGCGGTCATGTTTGACCAAGTCTTTATCCACGGTTTCTTCCACGCAGATCCCCACCCCGGCAATGTGTTTATCCAACCACAAGAGGCGGATGAAAACGGTCTCACTTGGCGCATGACCTTCATCGACTTCGGCATGATGGGCGAAGTTCCCTCCAGCCTGGGTCGAGCCCTCCGCACCACAGTCATTGCTGCCGCATCACGCGACGGTGCTGGCATGGTCGATGGCATGCGCGAGATCGGCGTCCTCATGCCCACCGCAGACACTGTTGAACTCGAACGTGCTCTGACGAAAGTCTTTGATCGCTTTGGAGGGGTGAGCTTTGTGGAACTCCAGACCATTGACCCCCGAGAGTTCAAAGCTTTTGTCAACGAGTTCGCGGACATTGTCCGCGCCCTGCCGTTCCAGTTCCCCGAAAACTTCCTGCTGGTCATCCGAGCTATCTCCCTCACCTCAGGTGTGTGCAGTTCAGTGAACCCCCAGTTCAACATTTGGAACGCCATTGAGCCCTACTCCGCCAAGCTCATCAGAGCTGAGGGTGGCAACGTCGTTCAGGCATTCCTCAAGGACGGCCTGAGCTCATTGGCATTGCTTTCTCGTTTGCCTAAGCGGGTGGACTCCCTCATCACCCGCGCAGAGATGGGTCAGCTCACTTTGCGTAACCCTGTGCTGGAGCGTCGCTCAGCAACGTTGAACAGATCAGTTCGCAGAGTGCTCTCTGCACTTCTGTTTGGAATCCTGTTCCTGGGTGGGCTCATTGTTCTTGACCGTGACAGTGTTCTGGCAACCTGGATGTTTGTCATCTCGGGAGTTCCCTTGCTGCATGCACTGTTTGCCGAGATGGTCGCCCGTCGAGGACCGCTGCCCTAATCGATCAGTGAGTCCAGTGATCCGTTGGGAAGGTTGATCCAACCCTCCACGGCAGCAAGCTCTCTCTGCTGAGCATCAGGCTGATGAACGCGCCCCACAGCAACTGCTCGGGTAGCAAGGGCTGCAATAACAGCATCGAATGTGTCACAGGATGCGATCATCTGCTGAGCATGCTCACCCACGTTGAACCAGGGTGCTGAGCTCTGCAGAGAAGCCAAGAGTGATTCCCTCACCTCGGCAGAGGCTCGATAGCCCTGAGTATCGAATCCCCAGAGTCGCAATGAAGCACCGGGATAAATCTCGGCAACCAGTCCATCCCCCGTGCGATCAATAGCCAGACCCGACTTGGCAATCTTCGACAGCAGCCCGGCAGCTCTCATCGCCGTGAGACCGAGACGGTCAGTTGAGACGCTGAGTGGCCAGCGTCCGGTGATTTCTCGGACCTGCCTGTCGGTTTCTCTGTATGACAGTCGCCTGCGCCAATCCATACCGCCGTCAAAGTCAGACTGTTTATTGAGGTCGGCCTGGGCGTTGATAAATGAAATGAATTCCTGAGGCCAGCCCAAGGCGCAGTCGATGCCGAGTTTGTCGACATGAAGTGCTGCCTCGACGATGGGCGCATCACTGACACCTAGGTGAAGTTCTTGAAGAGTGGCTGACCCTGGTGACCATTCGATCACGGCGAGAGCAGTGCCTTTAGGCTCTGCGGCAAGGTCAACTCCTGCGGTCAGCATGTGAGTAATGCTACCTACTGGCCAAGATCGAACTCTTCAGCAGCTCTGCGGTCGAATTCATTACGGACCAAGTGATAGCTGTTCCAGCCATCTTCTTCAGTACCACCCAGAGCAAAGACCTCGTGGTGGAGTTCTTCTATTCCTGGAAGGCCGAGATGAATTGCTTGTGCATAGGCATCAAGTAATTCATAGCGTTCGCGGAGCACATCGAGATCGCAGTCGGAGAGTAGTGGAGGCATCACTTTCACTCTAACGCCCGAACATGAAACCTTAATTTCTCCAACAAGTAGTCTGAAGTCCTATGAAATTCACCCCCATCAATCTTGATTCAGAGCCACTAGAAATCATTGAAAAAGATTTCGCAGGGCTTTACTCTGGCGAGCTCGGACTGAGTTCTATCGATGGAGGTCAGACCGCAGCGAACCATGCTCTGGCAGAACTAGACATCACCGGCTATGCCCAGATGCGCTCAGAAGTTCTACCTCGAACCCGGCGAGGTGCAAGTGTTCTTTCTCCCTATATCCGTCACAACCTTCTGACACTTGAGCAGGTTTATCGCGCGGTGAAAGATGCTCCCTATCGTGACCGTGAGAAGTTTCGGGATGAGCTGTTCTGGCAGGAATATGCCCGTCATCTCTATGCCCGTATCGGCACACGCTTATTTGAAAATCTGCGTTTCGAAACAAACAGAGACATTTCAGGTGATGGCTGGAACCGTGACATGCTGTGTGTTGATGAGGTTGTCAGCGAATTAGAAACAGATGGCTGGTTGGTCAACCAGACCAGGATGTGGCTTGCTTCGCACTGGACTGTGCGCAACGACGCCGGTTGGCTGCACGGACAAGAGCGCATGTATCGAGAACTCCTTGATGGCTCTCGTGCAGCAAACCTACTGGGTTGGCAATGGACGGTGGGATCAGGAACAGGCAAACCTTACGGCTTTGCCCAGTGGCAAGTGGAAAAGAGAGCACCGGGCCTGTGTAAGAAGTGCCCACTGATGCTGAACTGCCCCATCAAGAATTTCCCCGATGAAACTTCACCTCGCCAGCTGCTCTCTGACCCGATCCTTGACCGGGACCCGCAGCTGGAGAAAACAACAGGACCCATCACCCCTGTGGTGAATGACAAGCCTGACTATGTTCTCCTCACCATTGATTCTCTGGGAGATGCTGACCCTGCATTACGTGCCCACCCCGAACTCCCGGTGGTATTCGTATTCAACGAGGACGCGTTGAGAAAGCTACAACTGAGTTCTCGCCGTATTGGTTTTTATCTCGAGACCCTGCAGGACCTCTCAACCCGAAGAAACCTCAACGTTTACTTGGGTGATCCCTACCTCTTTGCACAAGAAAACAAGGTTGCTGTGACGTTTGCGCCTGTTCCCTCATTTGAGAAGATGCCCGAAGTTGCAGAGCTTCATCCCTTCCCATGGCTAAGAACACCCAAGTCCGGCTCTGTGAGAAGTTTTACCTCGTGGCGTAAGGGTATTGAGAAGTAGATTTCTTCGGCGATGTCCCCCAGTTCTGTGAACTAGTTGTCTCATAACCTTGAGTTATGTCACGCAGCTTTGACCCCTCGAATCCACACCCTCCAGGGCGCCGCCGCCCCCGGTCACGAGTGCGCGAAGATGGCTATGAAACCTGGACTGTCAAAGAAGCTCAATACTTTTCTATCCGCGAGGTTATTGAAGACGGGCTTGCCCTGTATGACAAGGGCGACGGTGTTGCATTAGCGGACGTGATCAGATTGGCTGAAGGACGCCTCACTGGTCACCCCGACTTTGTATCCGGCCGCTTCACCAATTGGGTGCGGTGGATCAAAGTCGACATGGAGGTTGAAGGCGCAATCGTGGTAATTCCCAAGACTTCCCCGCAAAGAATTAGATTTTCTCAATAGGTCCGTAGGCAAACAAAAAGACCCACCTAAGTGAGTCTTTATCTGTGCGCCCGGAGGGATTCGAACCCCCAACCTTCTGATCCGTAGTCAGATGCTCTATCCGTTGAGCTACGGGCGCAGTGTTGAAACAACTGTGAAAGCATAGCAGGGCTCTAGGGTGCCCTAAAAATCGAGCCAGTCAAGCTTTTCTAGGCAGGCAGGTTAACCAATGAACTGTGGTCGTCATCCTGGAAGTCATCTGCTTCTGCGTTGACGGCAAGTGAACCAAAGTTCACCTGGCCACCAACAACGCTGAGCCAGGCAGTGTCTGCTGCATCGCGACCTGTCGCGATGCGCATCAATGTCTGGCGTGGAGCTCTTCCAGTTGAGTCGAATACATGCCACGAGCCATCAATAAAAGCTTCTGTGACGGCGTGGAAATCGGCTGGTGTGACACCAGGAGCATAGGTAGAGACCAGGCGTGCAGGAACATCAAGTGCACGAAGTAGCGCGATGTTGAGGTGGGCAAAGTCTCGGCAGACACCATTGCGTGAGATCAGAGTGTGGAGTGCGCCGTCGGAAGAACGGCTAGTGCCAGGAAGGTAGCTGAGCTGTTGGTTCACCCAGTCACGGACACTATTGACCAGTTCAACTCCGGCTAGACCGCCGAATTCAGCACGGGCAACATTACCCAGCTGGTCAGATTCGCAGTAGCGACTCTGACGTGAATAGAGAATCAGATCCGATTCTTCAACCGGAGGTGGTGGTGTCACTCCCGTGATGGTGGCGTCATACGAAACCGTGACGCGGCCACTTGTTACTTCGGCAACATGGAGTCGACCACCATGGTGGTCGACGATCTCACGAACGGGAACTTCCACCTCGTCTTGGCGCACGACGAGCAGCTCTTCCGCGTTGGCTTTATCCGCAACTGCAACAGAAAGGAGCAGTCGGGCAGGGGCCTTCGCGTGAAGAACGATGTGGGTGGAAGCAGTTCTCTGCATGAATACAGTGTCCGGTCTTAAGGAGTGAATAACAAGGGGTCAGGCCCCCACCTGTTCTCACAGAATAGCGGTCAATGTCACGCCCCGACTCACCAGCCGATAACTTAGAAGTATGCGCATCGCCACCTGGAACGTGAACTCGATTCGTGCTCGTGTGGAGCGCGTCGTGGACTACCTCGTGCGCGAAGACATTGATGTTTTGTGCATGCAGGAAATCAAGTGCCGGGACAATCAGTTCCCTTACGAACAATTCACTGCTGCTGGCTACGAGGTCGTGCTTCACGGCTTGAACCAATGGAACGGTGTGGCTATTGCCTCGCGTCTCCCCTTAGAAGATGTGCAGATCACGTTCCCATCGCAACCAGGCTTTGGTGAGCCCGATGCTGAAGGCAATGCGCCTCTCGAAGCACGTGCGATTGCCGCCACCGTGGACGGTGTGCGTTTGTGGAGTTTGTATGTGCCTAACGGCCGTGAGCTCGACCACCCGCACTATGCATACAAGCTTGAATGGCTGCAAGGTCTTGCCCGCGACACAGCTGGCTGGTTAGCTGAGTCCCCCGATATGCCACTGGCTCTCCTCGGTGACTGGAACGTTGTTCCCTACGACGATGACGTCTGGGACATTCGAGAGTTTGCTGGCAGCACCCATGTTTCCCCTCCGGAGCGAGAAGCATTCTTCGCCTTTGAAGCCGTGGGCTTGAAAGATGTTGTGCGCCCGCTCATTCCTGAGGGCTACACCTACTGGGACTACAAGCAGCTGCGCTTCCCTCGCAATGAGGGAATGCGCATTGACTTCATCATGGGCTCTCCTGCTTTTGCTGAGCTCGTCGACAGCGCGGTCATCGCGCGCGACGAGCGCAAGGGTGATGGCCCCAGTGACCACGTTCCTGTCGTGGTTGACTTGATCCGAGAGGGCGACGAAGACGACCGCCCCATGATTTGGTAGGACTGAAATGGCTACTCCAGAAACCCGTGATCGCGTCACCGCCATCATCCTGCTTGTTCTCACATTCCTGAGCAGCTTCATCTTCTTTGTCTTCGCCCTCATTGTGGGGCTCACAAAGAGTGCGTGCACGGGAGGGTGCAACGAGGTTGTCTATGACTTTGGTGCCCAGCTGACCTGGATTGGTCCTGGGATCATGACCATCTTGTCTTTGGTCTTAACCATCCAGAAGCTCTACAAACGTGAAAGTGCAACAACGATTGCTCTCATTGGTTTGGGTGGCGCCTACGGCGCTTCGCTGTTGGGCGTTGCCATTTCCTTTATCGACATTGCTGTCGGCCAGGGTTAATATTCTGGCGTTTGGTCTTCGATCAGCTGGGCTAAATCCAAGTTGATGAACTGGCGAAGTCTGCTCTCGCGATCTTCTTCATAGTTTTCATCACCGAACTCGCTGGCCTCTTTGCGATCGAGTGAGCGTTCCATCTCTCTGGAGAGCTCTGCCCAAGCAAGACCGTGTGCCTCAGTGATGAGTGCCCGCAACCACTGCTCATCTTCAAGCTTTTCTTTGAGCCTGTGGGCAACGGCCTCAAGCGAACGCAGGCGAATGGTGAGGTTGTTGACATCACCGCGACGATAGTCGTCTCGATACATCGCTTCACCACGGAGCTTGCGTGCGCGCTTGAGATCTGCAGAAACGATAGCTGCCGTCTCTAAAGACTCCAAGGCCAACACTGTTACTGCCTCTTTAGCGGGGTCAATATACAGACCCGGATCAAAGGCATCCGGCTGGGTAATTGCCTGAACCAAGATCTTGTTCTTGACCGCCATGACGGCACCGAGCCTGGCCATGGCAAAGCCATCCTCTGCCGAGGTTTCGATGCTCTGCAGGATGTCAGGAGAGGGTTCGACAGGGGAGCTTTCCTTGCGCCAGATGCGCCAGTCAGCCATTCGTTACTCCCTGCTAGTTCCTGTGTTCAAGCCTACAGAGCGCTTGAAGAACTAAAGCTGAGACTAAAGGGGTTTGTCCCCTGACTACTTCCGGCCAGTGAACTTATCCATGGTGTTGTACACACCAAAGATGTTGCCGGCGATGGCATCAAACCAGCTCTGGGGCAAGATGCCCTTGAGCACCTTGGACAGGTGAACCGTCCACGGCAACATGAGCATGGGCTTGCCTGAGCGCAGTGCGTTCCAGACTCGGTTAACCACATAGTCCGGCTGCATGATGGGGGTCATCAGGGGGCCCTTGACGCCTTCAAACATGCCGGTGGAGATATAGCTGGGGCAGACAGTGGTCACCTTGACGTTGTCGAAGCCCTGCTGCTTGAGCTCAAGACGGACAGAGTCACTCCATCCAATTAATGCCCACTTGCTCGAGGCATAGACACTCATCTTGGGGTTGGAAAGAGTTCCTGCAGCAGAAGCGATATTCACGATGCGGGAAGGTCGCTTGCCGTCGATCATGCCCTTGAGGAACTCATGAGTGATGTACATGGGAGCGAGAGCGTTGATCTTCATGATGAACTCAGTGTCACGCTCGTTCTCGTGTTCCCAGAAGTAGGTGCCACGAACAACTCCTGCGTTGTTGATGATGACGTCGACGCCACCGTGATCTGCGATCACTTTGGCGGCGGCCTTCTCAATAGCGCCGCGTTCTCCAATATCAACCAACATGGGGACGATCTCTTGAGTGTTATCCGCGTGGACTCGCAGAGCCTTGGTTGTTTCCGTCAATGCTTCTTTGTTAATGTCCCAGAGGATGACGGTCTCAGCACCTTCTGCGACCGCTCGCTCGGCATAAAGGCGACCCATGCCCATAGCTGCGCCGGTGATGAGGAATCTGCTGCCTGCAACGGTGAAAGTCATAGCTTTACTCTACTCACGCAGGTTTATTGCGTGGATGTGCGAAATTTGAGCGTTATATTGCCAATACTTGCGTCTTTTACGCAAGATTTCGCTGAAACGTGCGTGGATTCAGGCGTACCGTAGAGGTATGACACAGGTACTCGACATCACTGCTGCTGCAGACATCACTGAAACCACTCCAGCATGGGTTGCCCTCAAGGAAGCCGCGATTGCTCTCCAGGCAATGCAGATCAAGGACGGTTCGATTCCTGATGCCAGCAACCATGGTGCTGCTGGCGAGCACGTCGCTGTGATCATCGAGTCCATCCACGAACTTCTCCCCGCATTCCAACACGATGCTGCATACCTTGAAGCAGTCATTGCTGACCTCGGTCGTTGGGTTGAGGGTGGCTTTGCTGAGCCAGACTTCCTCGCCTCCATCTTGGCTTTCGCTCCCGCAGAGCAGCGTGTTGATGGCGTGCGCCACCTTGTCGTTTTCCCGATGTACACCCAGAACGGCAGCACCAACCGTTTCGTTGAAGCAGTCCTTGTCGAAGTGATGTGGCCTGAGTTCATTTCCGAGCTCGAAGCTGGCGACTACGGAAACAAAATGTTCCTACCCCTGCGCTTTATCGACTTCACCCCCGGCTATGACACCAATTCAGCCGTTCTCTTCCCCGAGACAGTTGCCATGAGTGAAGTTCCCGCATTCAGCTGGGGAGCTATCTTTCAGGACCGCGAAGCAGCTCGCTTCGCTGTTGTGACCAAAGCTGCTGCTGAAATCACCGGCCTCGAACTTCCTGCTGATGCAGAAGAACTCCTGACTAACCAGAAGCTCGCTGAAGAAACCTTCATCATGTGGGACCTCATTCACGACCGCACCCACATGAGCGGCGACCTTCCTTTTGACCCTTTCATGATTAAGCAGCGCATGCCCTTCTTCCTCTATGGCTTAGAAGAACTGCGTTGTGACCTCACTGCTTTCCGTGAGTGCGTCAAGATCGAGCGCGGTGGTTCTGCAGACCCAGAGACTCGTCAGCACGCACGTCTTGTTCAATACGCTGTGGTCTTCGACCGCATCTTCCGTTTCTCCATGACCGGTACTCGCGTTCGCAACTACGACGCCGTCGCTGCTCAGCTTCTTTTTGCGTGGATGCACCAGCACGGCGTCCTGCACTGGACTAACAACAAGCTCTCAATTGACTGGGCTGGCTTGCCTGACGTTGTTGTTGCACTCGGTGACGCTATTGATGAGCTCTACTGGCGCTCCATTGACCGTCCCAAGATCGCACACTGGCTTGCAGCTTATGAACTCGTAGCCACAACCCTCACTCCTCACCCTGCTTCGGTGTGGGCAAAGGGTGCGGATGCACTTCCTGTTTCAGGAGAACTTGGTGAACTCACCAACCAGCTCTTGGATGACGAGTTCCCCCTGTCGATGTTCTATGAAGCACTGCAGCGCAAGATTTCTCCCGTCATTGAATCCACTCGGGGAATTCGCGCATAACGCGTAGGCTCAGTTTCATGCAACGAGTACACGATGCCGCCTGGCGCGGCTTTGCTTCAGATAACTATGCCGGCGTTCACCCTCGAGTGCTGGAAGCACTCTCTGCGGTGAACGGTGGACATCAGATCGCCTATGGCGAGGATGTCTATACCGAGCACCTTCACCAAGTGATGACAACTCACTTTGGTATGGGCATTGAGGTGTTCCCTGTGTTCAACGGAACCGGTGCGAACGTGCTCAGCTTGCAGTCGATGTTGCCTCGCTGGGGTGGTGTGATCTGTGCTCAGACTGCACACGTGAACAACGATGAGTCTGTTGCACCCGAAGCAGTCGGTGGCATCAAGCTTCTCACCGTGGAGACACCTGACGGCAAGCTCACGCCTGAACTCATTGACCAGCAGGCTCACGGCCGTGGTGACGAGCACCGCGCTCAGGCGCTGGCTGTGACCATCACTCAGTCCACTGAGCTCGGTACCGTGTACACCCCTGAAGAAGTGAAAGCGATTGCAGATCACGTTCACTCTCTCGGCATGAAACTTCACATGGACGGTGCTCGCATCTCCAATGCCGCAGCATCTTTAGGCGTCACTTTCCGCGCCTTCACTCGTGATGCCGGCGTGGACGTGCTCAGCTTCGGTGGCACCAAGAACGGCTTGATGGGTGCTGAGGCCATTGTCGTACTCAACCCCGAAGCTGTTGAGGGTCTGATTTATCTGCGCAAGATGAACATGCAGCTTGCTTCCAAGATGCGTTTCACCTCTGCGCAGCTCATTGCTTTGCTCGAGGGCGACCTCTGGCACCACCTGGCTAACCACGCCAACCAGATGGCTCAGCGACTGCGCAAAGCACTCGAAGGAACCAAGGGCCTGAACTTCACACAGCAGACCCAGGCTAACGGCGTCTTCGTAACTCTTCCCGCTGGTGTTGCAGACGAGCTCCGCAAGGAGTTCCGCTTCTATGACTGGAACCCTGCCACCGGTGAAGTCCGCTGGATGTGTGCGTGGGACACCACTGAAGATGACATCGACTACTTCGCTGAAGCCGTAAAGAAGGTTATGCAATAATTGACTAATTAGTCAATAACTACTACTCTGGTCATATGGCCAGGCCTCGGAAATTCAACGAGCTCCACGTAATTGACGCTTCAATGTCTCTTTTTGCCCAAAATGGGTTCAACGCGACATCCGTAGACGACCTTCTTGAAGCCACTGGCTTGTTGCGTGGAAGTCTGTATAAAGCCTTTGGGTCAAAGCTGAATGTTTTCCTCATTGGATTTAAGTCTTGTGTGGATTCATTTGACGTGAACAACTCCCGACATTTGGATTTGCTGACTGTTGCACTCAGGGATTTAGCCCAAGTAGACGACTCAACCAAAGAGCTCTGTCGGCTCGCACTAACTCGCAGCCCATCGAGCCTGCCAATGCTCTTGGGTAACAACCTCATCAACAGACTGGAGAACTGATTATGTCAACCGTTTTGATTAGCGATGGAAAGCTCAAGGTTCTTCTCAGTTTCTGGGAAAAAATTGGAGGGCTCTCAGGCGATATTTCTATTCCCCTTGGAGATGTCCGGGGCGCAACTGCCGATCCCACATTTATCAAGAATGACCTTGGCATCAGGGCTGGGGGAACAGGTTTCCCCGGTCTTATTGCGGAAGGCCATTTCAGAAAAAACGGTGATCGTCTTTTTGCAATGTGGCGTAAAGGAGAACAAGTCGTCGTCATTGAGCTTCAAGGACAAAAATGGGACCGGCTCGTCTTGGGCTGTGAAGACGCCCAAGCCTTGGCTCAACTCATCAACAATTCAAAATAAATAAATGAGGAAAGCCCCCGATTTCTGAACTGAACCCCAAAAGTGGGACTCGTAATTAAGAGTCTCTACTTGAAGGGAAGAAAGTTTATGGATCTTAGGGTCAAACATTCACTCGAAACCCGCATCGAAGTCGCGAGTCTTTTCGATGCGGGTTTTGGTTTTCATGCCATCGCAACCCAATTAGGGCTTCGTCGTGATTCTGTACGTAATTGGCACGATCAATATGTGCAGGGTCGTCTTTTAGACTCTGCTGTTATGGGCAATAAAAAGTATTCGCCTCAGTTGAAGATTGCAGCTGTTGAGAAGTTCCTTTCAGGAACACCGAAGCAGGATGTTCTTGTTGAGTTCGAGATCTCAACGCGCGCGATGTTGGATAAATGGGTCGTTACATATCGCGATGAGGGTCCGGCTGGTTTGTCGAAGACTGCGGGTCGCAAAGCTCGGGTTGATGGGCCGATGACTCCTGAAGAAGAACTTGCGTTTCTTCGAATGGAGAATGAGATTCTAAAAAAATGGGTGGCTCTAGCCCAGGAGGAAGATCGACGTCTGTCCGGTCTGTGATTGTTTCTGAGTTAGAGCACAAATTCTCCACACGAGCTGTTTTGAAGGCGGTGGGATTATCTGCTTCTACTTACTATCGCCACCGCAGGCGCACCCCGCAGGATCGTTATGAGCAGCTTCGGCCGTTGCTTCGTGACACGTTCGACAACTCCTACAGCTCTTATGGTTATCGGCGCATTCGCGCCGTTCTTGCCACAAAGCATGGCATCAGCATGAGCGGGAAGACGGTGTTGAAGTTGATGCGGGAAGAAGGCCGCACATGCCAGGTTCGAAGACGCAAAAAATACAAGTCTTACCGGGGCGAGATCGGCAAGGCGGCTGCGAATGTGTTGGCCAGGAACTTTGATGCAGCGCAACCGTCGAAGAAGTGGGTCACTGACGTGACAGAGTTTTATGTTCTGGGTCAGAAGCAATATCTCTCACCCGTGATTGATTTATTCAACCGGGAAGTGATCTCTTATGAACTGGCTCCATCACCGGTGATGGGTTTGGTCACAGGCATGTTGGAGAAAGCTTTTGCTCAGCTGAAGTCAGGCACTGGTTTGGTGATGCATTCAGATCAGGGCTGGCATTACCAACACTCCAGTTATCAACAAGCGTTGAAACAGCGCGGCATTACTCAGTCAATGTCTCGCAAAGGAAACTGCCTCGATAATGCCGTTGCTGAAAACTTCTTTGGACATTTCAAAGAAGAATTCTTACGTCAACACACATTCAGATCCATGCCTCAGTTCAAGGCAGAACTAGAGAAATACATTCACTGGTTCAACCATGAACGCATCCAATTAAAGCTGAAGGGACTGAGTCCGGTTGACTACCGGACACAGTCCCTTACAAACTTAGAAATGACTCCCAATTAGAACTCCCACTTAAGGGGTTCAGTTCAGAAACCAGGGGCTTTCTCAATGAAGGAAGTGAATTACATCTTCTCTGCTTCAGGATCTTTCACACCGTCTTCGACGATGCCCTGGGCGAGGAGTGCCAAGCGGCGCTCTTCGAGGCGACGCTCGAATTCAGCCTGACCCGCTGCAATGAATTCATCGGTCAGGGGGTAGTTGGTTGCGCGAGGCTTGCCGTTGTAGTTCGCGATGTACGCGTCGAGCTCGGGGCCGGACTCCCACGAGGTAATCAGGCAGTAACGAGGCTCGTTACCCTGGTGCCATACGGCGTGCCAGAAGCGCTGAGTGTCCACGATCAGCTGTGCACCTGCAGGAAGCGGAATGCGGATCTCAGTAGAGGGGTCCAGACGGTCTTCACGCAGGATCATCATGGAGTCTGGGTTGTCGGAGAGGTTGAAGAAACCACGAACAATCCACCCAGTTCCATCTGGGTTCAGACGGTTGTTGTCATCCTGGTGCATGTTGTACAGCGCATCAGAGTACTTGTTGGGCTGGAGCTCGATCACGCGGCAGCGGCCAATGTTGGCACCGGGCTCTTCAGCACGCTTGGTGAGGATAGGTGCAAGTTCGACGTTCTTCTTGACCCAAACGCCATCCTTGTCTGTGCGAGGAGGGGTGTGGTTCCAGAAACCGTTGCACTCCATCTCGCCGAAGGCAGAAGCCAAGGGGGCGAAACGGGTAACACCGGAAGACTTCCAATCGACATACTCAATGTCGAGCCATTCCTTGGGGTCGGCAGCCTGGTCGTAGCTGTCGAGGACAACATAGCCAGTTTCTTCAAATGCCTTGAGGCGGTTGTAGCCCATGAGGTGGGTCCCTTTCAACAACGAGCGCACACGTTTTTATACGCTCAACTACGCCAAAAGTACCACCGCAAAGAACGAATGTGACAGCCCCACACCGAATGAAAAATGCCCCCAAATAGGGGGCATTTCTACACAACTCATAAGCGCATGATGTGATCAACTCACTGAAGTGGTGGAGATGGGGGGAATTGAACCCCCGTCCACTGCTGAAATTGTGAGTCTTCTACGGGTGTAGCTGATTAGAGGCGTTCTACTTGGCTCCGACCTTTGTTACCAGCATCTAAGTCGACAAGCCCAGTCTGAGTTAAAGTCCCGCAATGCCCTCAGGCAAAACATTGCAGCAAGTCCCCTAAATGATGCCAGAACACGGAACGGGGACACGTCCGGTCTGACAGACTTCAGGCTCGCTTAGGCAGCGAGGGCGAAGTCGGCGCGGTTAGATTTTGCACCTATTTTTTACAGAGGTCGTTAACGAGATATCCCTGCATCCTCGACCCGCTTCTCTCTCGCTTGCAGGCAATGTCGAATCCGATCATCCCCATGAGAGTGCGTTGTCACATCATGCGCTGTTGAGTTGTCTATGCGAGATTGCTCTCGCTCTGGCGCATATTTCAGCGCAGTTGAAGTGTATAACGTGGAGCTGACAATAAACATTCCCTTAAGTCAGAAAACGTTTATTCGCCCATGTTCTTTCGGGCAGACATCGCGCGATCAGATTCGCGCTTGTCCTGACGCTCACGCAAGGTCTGACGCTTGTCGTATTCCTTCTTACCCTTAGCTAAAGCGAGTTCAACCTTGGCGCGACCATCTTTGAAATAGAGAGAAAGGGGAATGAGGGTGTAACCGCCCTCTTTCACTTTGCTGTGAAGTTTGAGGATTTCCTGCTTGTGCATCAGGAGCTTACGCTTCCGCCTGGGAGCATGGTTGTTCCAGGTCCCTTGCGTGTATTCAGGGATGTGAACAGCATCCAGCCAGGCTTCGCCGCCTTCAATGAAGGCATAGCCATCTACCAACGACGCGCGGCCTTGGCGTAGGGACTTAACCTCAGTCCCCCACAACACAACACCACATTCAAAGGTGTCAATGATGCTGTAATCATGACGAGCCTTACGGTTGGTGGCAACAACCTTCTGACCTTGTTCCTTAGGCATTGCACACCTCCTTCAGGTTCTTCTTGCGCAAACCCTTAGTTTACGCGCCTGAAGGTGCTGCTAAATCTTGAGGTAGCGAGTGATGGCGAAGTTAGCCGAGATTGCTGCCAGCAGCGATCCCACAACAACCAGAACTGGAACCACAATCAGAGCTTCGGAAATACCCACGAAAGACGTCAACGGAATATTGACTGCGAGATAGCCCTGCACGAAGAAGTGCACAATGGCCACAATGGCTCCACCAGCAAGGACGGAACCAACCAGCGCAGCAAACACACCCTCAAGGATGAAGGGGGTTTGAATAAACCGGTTAGACGCACCCACGAGGCGCATAATGCCCAGTTCACGGCGTCTGGAGAAGGCTGACAGACGAATGGTTGTGGCGATGAGGAGAACGGCAGCAATCAGCATCAAACCGGCAACGCCAATGGCAGTGTAGCTGGCGGAGTTGAGGATAGAGAAGATCTGATCTAGGTAGCTGCGCTGATCTGTGACAGCTTCAACACCCTTTTGGGCAGAAAGTGCCTCAACCAAAACTGCTGACTGAGAGGGGTCCTTGAGGTTAACCCAGAAAGTCTCGTTGAGCTGATCCGCAGTGACATACTCTGCAACAGGGTTTCCCTTGAATTGCTCTTGGAAGTTCTTGAATGCAGCTTCGTGGTCTTCGAAGTAGAACTTGTCAATGAAGGGAGCCAAAGTAGCGCCAGAAAGTGCGTCATCAACTGCCTTGACCTCTGAGGCAGATGCGGCTCCATCGAGGCAGTTCTCACCAGCAGAGACATCAGTGCAGAGGTAGACAGCTACCTGCGCCTTGTCATACCAATAGTTCTTCATCTGACCGATCTGCATTTGAAGCAGAATCGCGGTACCGACAAAGGTCAAGGAAATGAACGTCACCAAAATGACGGATACAACCATCGAGAAGTTACGACGCAGACCGTTCGCAACCTCTGACCAAATCAGAGAGAACCTCATCGAACAGGCCCCACATTCTGGTCATCATTGCCCGCGTTCTTTGCACGCTGCTGAGCCTGAATACGCAAACGCTCGGTCAATGGCAGTGAACTCAAGTCAACCTGAGGCTTGGTCAACGGCTCGCTCTCAGCTGAAGCGGGAGGAGCATCTTGGAAGGCGGGCTTGTCGAGACGCTGAACAGGTCGGGAGTCGTTCATGCCAAAAAGTTCACTGAGATCACCGAGGTCATCGATTTCACCCGTGTCATAGGCGCTAGGAATCTCTGGAACTGCATCCATGGTGATTTCATCGACGGCCTCAAAGACCGGGGTAGGAACCACAATGTCTGTAGTTTCAATGATTTGAGGCTGCTGAGAAGCAG
Source organism: Actinomycetota bacterium (assembly GCA_041178865.1). Lineage (GTDB taxonomy): Bacteria > Actinomycetota > Actinomycetes > Actinomycetales > Microbacteriaceae > Aurantimicrobium. Next base: position 24,901 of record JBEGUL010000030.1, read on the forward strand.
TGACGATTCCTTGCGGGCGCGTAGTCGCAGCCATCGCAGCGGCAGCTGCAGCTGTGTGGTCACCGGTTGAGTTGATGGTGGCATCAGCGCCCACGATGGGCAGCGCTGCCGTATTGCCATAACCAGATTCACGTTCGTCACGCACAATCTGGCCAGCAACGAGCTCGATCACGCGCTTTTGCATGCGGTCTACGAAGTCTGCAGCGTGGGTTGCCATCACGATGGTGGTTCCACCAGCGTTAATGCGCTCGAGCAACGCCATAATGCCGGCGCTGGTGGCAGGGTCGAGGTTACCGGTTGGCTCATCGGCCAAAAGCAGAGCAGGTTTGTTTACAATCGCGCGGGCAATAGCCACACGCTGTTGCTCACCACCCGAGAGTTCGTGAGGGTAACGCTGAGCCTTACCGGCCAGACCCACCATCTTGAGTACGTCAGGAACAGCTTCCTGAATAAACCCACGAGATTTACCAATCACCTGAAGAGTGAAGGCGACGTTGTCAAAGACCGTCTTGTTGGGAAGCAGACGGAAGTCCTGGAACACAACACCGAGGTTGCGTCGGAAGTAAGGAATCTTGCGGTTCGAGATGGAACCCAAATCCTGACCGAGTACGTGGATAGACCCTGTGTTGGGCTTATCTTCTTTGATCATCAAACGAAGGCAGGAAGACTTACCGGAACCGGAAGCTCCCACCAGAAAGACGAACTCTCCGCGCAGAATCTCAAAATCAACGCCGTTGAGGGCGGGACGCGAGGAACCTGCGTACTTTTTAGTGACCGTGCTAAAGCGAATCATGACTCATTGAGCCTAAGCGGGCACCCTCTCAAAAACCTGAAAGACGCGGGCGTGCCGACGAACCGATAACCTTGAGACATGCGCAAGTTCTTCTTCAACGCCAGTGTCCTCGGAGCAATCTTTGGTGGCTTCAGTGCGTTACGTGCAACCATCCGCGGACCTCGCGACTGGCGTTTGATTCTGGTCTGGCTCGGCTGGGGAATCTCTGTTGCCCTTGCTGTTGCAGATGTTGTTGCAGAAAGCAAAGAAGAAGAGCTCGAATACGAGCCTTACGACTTCTAAGCCATGATTTCGACCAATATCAAGGGCGCAGATCCACACGAGTATGACCACTCCCACCCTGATTTAGCTGGTGGTTGGCTCCGTGCCTCAGTGTTTGGTGCCATGGACGGGCTTGTCTCCAACATTGCCCTCATTGCGGGCATCGGTGCAGCTGGTGCAAATCCTCAAACAATTGTCATTACCGGAGCTGCCGGCCTCGTCGCTGGCGCATTTTCGATGGCTCTTGGCGAATACACCAGCGTCAAGACAGCCAACGAACAGGTTGACTCGGAACTCGAGATTGAACGCCAAGCTCACGCTCGTAACCCCGAAGGTGAAGAGAACGAACTCGTACTCAACTTCATTGAGATGGGCATGGCCGAAAAGACGGCACGTTTTGCAGCTGCCGAAGTACATCAGAACAAGGAACAAGCAGCTCGCATCCACATTGCGCAGGAACTGGGAGTAGATCCCGACTCTAAGCCCTCCCCTTGGATTGCCGCCGTTTCCTCTTTTGCCATGTTTGCTGCCGGTGCATTCATCCCGCTCATCCCCTACGCACTCGGGTTTGAATCGTTAGCTCTTGGTCTCGGCGTAGGTGGAATTGGGCTCCTCGTAGCCGGCGGAATTGCTGCTCGCTTTACACGCAAGTCATGGTGGCGCAGTGCCTTGCGCCAGCTACTTTTTGGCTCTATCGCCGTCGGTGCTACCTACCTCGTAGGTTCGCTGCTGGGTGTCGGTGCAGCGTAACCACGCGCATACCGACCTCACCATTTATCTAGCGAAAACTTGAGAACCGTTGAGATAGGTCTCCACAGCGACAGCCTTTCGAGCTACAAGCGGTTCAACACTTGTCACGTCTCGGTCCAGAACCACCAAGTCCGCTGTCATTCCTACCTGAAGTTTTCCGCGATATTCCTCGGTGTAGCTCTGGTAGGCAGTTCCAGCAGTTGCAATGAGTAAACCATCATGCACGGTAATGCGTTGTTCAGGAACCCACCCTTCAGCAGGAGATCCATTTCCTGTCTGCCTAGTGGCTGCAACGAGCATCGTCTCCACAAAGTTGTTGGGGGAAACAGGCCAGTCACTTCCGAAAGAGAGACGTGCACCATCTCGCCACAGAGTCCCCACCGGATACTGCAGGTTGGTTCGTTCTGGGCCCAACCGGGGAGCAGTCAGCTTGGTCATCAAGTCGTCTTCTTGAGCCCAGTGGGCTTGGAAATTAGCAATTACTCCAAGTTCTTTGAATCGAGGAAGATCATCTGGATGAACCACTTGCACATGGGTAATCGTGCTTCGTCTGTCCCAATCTTTATTCACGGTGCGAGCGTGCTCGAT
>JBEGUL010000031.1:0-6950 GCA_041178865.1 Actinomycetota bacterium
ACGGGTCCACCGTCAACAGCCTCGGGAGCTATATGTCCGATACACAGTCCGGTTGTGCCGCCTGAGAATCGTCCGTCTGTCAATAGTAGAACATCTTTACCCAGTCCCGCACCCTTGATGGCTGCGGTGATGGCCAGCATCTCGCGCATACCGGGACCACCCTTGGGGCCTTCATAGCGAATAAGGACGATATCGCCCTTCTTGATGCTGCCTTCAGTGAGAGCATCCATGGCTGCGCGCTCGCGCTCAAACACACGTGCGGGACCTTCAAATACTTCGAGATCGAAGCCAGCAGTCTTTACCACTGCCCCTTCAGGAGCAAGGGATCCGTGCAGAATCGAGATACCACCGGTTGTGTGGATGGGGTTATCCAGAGTGCGGATGACTTCACCATCAAGTGGAAGAAGATTCATCTCTTCCAGGTTCTCAGCTAAAGTCTTGCCGGTCACCGTGAGTGCATCACCGTGCAGCAAACCTGCATCGAGCAGGGCCTTCATGACGACAGGTACGCCGCCGACGCGGTCGACGTCGTTCATGACGTACTGGCCAAAAGGCTTGAGGTCGCCAATGTGAGGAACCTTGTCCGCAATGCGGTTGAAGTCTTCCAGCTTGAGGTCAACATCTGCCTCGCGAGCAATCGCGAGCAGGTGGAGTACAGCATTGGTGGAACCACCGAATGCCATGACGACAGCAATGGCATTCTCGAATGCCTTCTTGGTCATGATGTCACGAGCTGTGATGCCCTTGCTGATGAGGTTGACAACTGCCTCACCGGAACGGTGAGCGTAGTAGTCACGACGACGATCCGCGCTCGGTGGTGCAGCAGAGCCCGGAAGGCTCATGCCGAGAGCCTCAGCTACGGAAGCCATCGTGTTAGCGGTATACATTCCGCCACAGGCACCTTCACCAGGGCAAATTGCACGTTCGATACGGTCGAGGTCTTCTTCGCTCATGGTGCCGGCCTTGCAAGCACCTACTGCTTCGAAAGCATCGATGATGGTGACGGTCTTTTCGGTGCCGTCTGAAAGACGAACCCAACCGGGAGCAATCGTTCCGGCGTAGAGGAAAACAGAGGCCAAGTCGAGGCGTGCAGCGGCCATCAACATGCCTGGAAGTGACTTGTCGCAACCAGCCAAAAGGACTGAACCGTCGAGGCGCTCGGCCTGCATCACGGTTTCTACCGAGTCAGCAATAACTTCACGGGAAACCAGAGAGAAGTGCATACCCTCGTGGCCCATGGAAATACCGTCAGAAACAGAGACTGTACCGAACTGGAGTGGGTAACCACCACCGGAGTGGACACCCTCTTTTGAAGCCTGTGCGAGGCGATCCAAGCTGAGGTTGCAGGGGGTGATTTCGTTCCAGGAGCTGGCCACACCAATCTGGGGCTTGCTCCAGTCTTCATCACCCATACCGACAGCACGAAGCATGCCACGTGAGGCAGCTTTCTCGATACCGTCTGTTACGTCGCGACTACGGGGCTTCATGTCATTTTCAGGCATAAACACAAGTCTACGACGTTCACACTCACGGTTAACTCCCAGCGGGCTGGGGATAAACACCCAACTTCCATGCAGATGCCCAACTAGGCTGGAACAAATGATTCAAGTTGGCATGAGCGCATCCTGCGTATATCCCCTGGCCTGTGAAGATGGCTTCCGTTTTGCCCAGAAAGCAGGCTACGACGGCGTTGAGGTGATGGTCACTCGCGAAAGCGTCACTCAGAGCGTAGATGGCATCAAGAAGCTCATGGATACCTACGAAATGCGCGTGCTATCCATTCACGCTCCTGTTCTGTTGTTGACGCACTTCGTCTGGGGCCGCGACCCCCAAATCAAGCTGGAAAAGTCAGCTGAACTCGCCGCCAACGTTGGTGCCAGCACTGTAGTTGTTCACCCACCCTTCCGCTGGCAGTCCACCTATGCAGAAAAATTTCTTGAGATTGTGCGTCAAACCAGCGACAACACGGGAATCACCATTGCCGTGGAGAATATGTTCCCCTGGAAGGTTCGTAATTCCCAGATGCAGGCCTATGCGCCTGGTCCTGATCCTCGTGAGCTCGACTGCGATGCGATCACCCTAGATTTCTCCCACGCTGCACTCTCTGGACACGACAGCCTCGAACTTGCCCTGGAATACGGCGAGCGCCTGCGTCACGTCCACCTCACTGACGGCTCTGCTGCAGCTGATGACAACCGCATCTTTGATGAACACCTCCTCCCCGGTTACGGCAAGCAGCCGGTGGCTGAAGTCCTTCAGCATCTGGCCGCTAAAGACTGGGATGGTCACGTCGTAGCAGAGGTAAACACACGCAAGGCAAAGAGTGAAGACGAGCGTTTAGCTCTCCTCGTGGAAACACTTGAGTTTGCACGTCTGCACCTTGGCCAGACAGCGCCAGTAGTTAGCTAGCGTCTGCTGACTTACGCCAGCGAATACCTGCGGCAATAAAGCCATCCAGGTCACCGTCGAACACATTCGAGGGGTTGTTTACTTCGTATTCTGAACGCAAATCCTTGACCATTTGATAGGGAGCAAGGACATAACTGCGCATTTGGTCGCCCCAGCTGGCGGTGATGTTTCCAGCCAGTTCTTTCTTCTTGGCATTCTCTTCTTCACGCTGCAACAACAGCAGGCGTGAGGTCAGAACACGCATAGCCGCGGCACGGTTTTGAATCTGGCTCTTCTCGTTCTGGCAGCTGACAACTAAACCTGTGGGAATGTGAGTGATGCGCACTGCAGAGTCGGTGGTGTTCACTGACTGACCGCCAGGGCCACTGGAGCGGAACACATCCACACGAATGTCATTCTCTGGAATCTCAATCGCGACAGATTCTGGCATCAAAGGAACAACTTCGACCGCAGCGAAGGACGTCTGGCGTTTACCTGCTGAGTTAAAGGGGCTCATTCGAACCAAACGGTGAGTTCCCGCTTCTACCGAGAGAGTTCCGAAGGCATAGGGCGCATCTACTTCGAAAGTGGCGGACTTGATACCTGCTTCTTCGGCATAGCTGGTATCAAGCACGTTGACCTTGTAGTTGTGTTTTTCTGCCCAGCGCAAATACATCCGCAGCAGCATCTCAGCAAAATCAGCGGCATCCACTCCACCGGCACCAGAGCGAATAGTGATCACCGCGGGATAGGAGTCATACTCTCCATTGAGGAGGGTCTGAACCTCGAGTTCACCCAAGATTGCAGTGATGCTGGTGAGTTCAGCTTCGGCTTCTTTTGCCGAGTCTTCATCGCCTGCTTCATTGGCCATCTCGATCAGAACTTCAAGGTCATTCAGACGAGCTTCAATGCTGTTGATTTTGGTCAGTTCAGCTTGGCGGTGGCTGAGCTCGCTGGTGACTTTTTGCGCATTTGCAGTGTCATCCCAGAGGTCTGGGGCTTCCGCTAATTCACTCAGTCGGGAAATCTCTAACGTGAGTCGATCAACGTCAACGACAGCACGAATGTCAGCAAACGTGGAGCGCAGAGCACGAATCTGCTCAGAGAGATCAAGGTCAAGCATTGTGAGACCAGCCTACCGGCGCGAATGTGAGGCGTAGGCTCATAGACGTCATGAGCAACTCCAGCGCCCCCTTTCAACTGCGACAAGCGGCGCTCCCGGTCTATTTACCCACTCTGTTGTTCTCGGCAGGTGAAGCTGCCTTCATCCCGATTGTTCCTGTCATTGCCCAGAATGTCGGTGCAAACCTTGCAACAGCGGGCCTCGTTGCAGGCATGTTCACTCTCGGGATCGTCTTCGGAGACATTCCAAGCGGATGGGTCATCTCTCGCATCGGCGAGCGCATGGCCATGCTGTGGTCAACCCTGATTGCCCTGATGGGTGCAGGGTTTGCTCTCGCTGCCACAAACCCGTTCGTTCTTGGCCTCGGCATCTTCTTCATTGGGCTTGCAACGAGTGCATTTGCACTGGCACGGCATGCATTTTTGACCACCTTCGTTCCGATGGCTTATCGCGCCCGTGCCCTTTCTCTTCTGGGGGGAATGTTCCGGGCTGGAGCAGTAACGGGGCCTCTCTTGAGTGCTGCCGTTCTTGCACTCACTCACACTCCCTTGGCAGCTTTCTGGCTGATGGCTCTCTTCACGCTTGCAACGGGAGCTGTGTTGCTCTTCATGCCTGACCCTGAAAAGACCTTCGGACATGCAGAGCGCATTCGAGACTCTTCAGGCCACGATGTCACCAGCGGTGAGTTCCTTGTTGAACAAGAAACCAATGGCTTGTTTGCCACAATTACTCAGAATTGGCGAGTACTAGCCAGGCTGGGCGGCGCCTCTGCATTAGTGATGGCCCTGCGCTCGGGAAGAACAGTGATCTTCCCGCTGTGGGCGGTTAGCATCGGCATCAGCGGTGCTGATACTGCCTTGATTATTGGACTTGCCACCGCAGTGGACTTCCTGCTGTTTTTCTCGAGTGGGCAAATAATGGACAAATGGGGGCGACTAGCCTCCATTGTCCCTTCCATGATTGTGATGTCAGCAGCACTTCTGGTGCTCTCCGTCACTCATGATGTTGAGGCCAACGTGTTCTGGTTCATTGCCACCGCATTCCTGTTTGCCATTGGTAACGGGATTGGCTCTGGGATTTTGCTCACACTGGCCTCTGACCTGGCAGATAAGAAAAACCCTGCGCCGTTCTTAGGTGCATGGCGATTCATCACAGATTCCGGTGCAGCGCTTGCGCCCCTTGGCATTGCTGGGTTGACTGCAGCCCTGTCTCTTGCAATGGCATCAGCAATTACTGGCGTGGCCGGAATCGTGGGAGTCATCATGATGATGATTTATGTCCCACGATTCCTTCCGCGCAAGAAGTAATTACTGTGCTGAAGCAGCCAATGCCTGAGTGAGAGCCTCGGTAAGTGCAGCATCTGCGGCGCCATAGGCAGCCCAGTCACCGGCAATTCGGGCAGCTTCACGATCTGCAAGAGCAGCCTTGGCAGCCTGCAGCGCCTGGTTCAGCGTTGCGTTTGTGGTGGGAGTATTTCCCCCGTTATCCGCTGCTGGATCTGGCTCAGGAGCTACAGCTCCCCCATTGGTGGGTTCATCAAATCCTGCATTTCCGCCAAAGAGCGCGTCCAAGGCCAAAGGCAGAGTGTCTTCGAAGGCAATCTTGTCACCAAAGGCCACAAGGATCTTCTTCAGCAGCGGGTAACTCGTGTTACCCGTTGACTGAACATAGACCGGCTGGACGTAGAGCAAGCCGCCGCCAACGGGCAGGGTCAACAAGTTGCCCTTGAGCACATTGGTAGAGCCCTGGGACAACAGGTTGAGTTCCTTAGAGACCGCTGGGTCAGCGTTGAAGTTGTTCTGAACCTGACCAGGGCCTGGGACAGTGATGTCCTTGGGCAAGGTGAGCAAGCGCAGCTTGCCATAGTCGGTAGAGCGCTTACCCTTCTCAGCACCGGCATCCGCGTCAGCTACGAGGTAACCAGTCAGCACGTTACGGCTGGAGGTTCCTGAGGCCTTGGGAATGAACGTCGAGTAAATGGAATACGCAGGCTTCTCAGCACCTGGCACCTTCATGGTCAGGTAATAAGGCGACTGATATTTGGTGGTGTCCGTTGCTGCAGTGGGATCGTTGGGGGTAACCCATGAGTCGTCACTGGAGTAGAAGGAACCAGCATCAGTCACGTGGTACTGACCAAGGATGGAGCGCTGTGCTTTGAACAAGTCCGTGGGGTAACGCACGTGACTCATCAAGTCTGCAGACATCTCGCTCATGGGCTGAATGTTGGCGGGGTAAATCTTTTGCCAGGTCTTCAAGACCGCATCGTTTTCGTCCCAGGTGTAGAGAGTCACTGTTCCGTCATAGGCATCCACAGTTGCTTTGACTGAGTTACGGATGTAGTTGACATTGTCGAGCGTGAAAGCATTCGCTGCTTCAGGCTGATCGCTAATGACAGAAGAAAGTGACTCCACCTTGGAATAGGGGTAGTTCTCGCTGGTGGTGTAACCATCAACAACCCACAAAACCTTGCCGTCCACGACGGTGGGATAAGGATCTGAGTCGAGAGTCAGGTAAGGGGCTACCTTCTTGACGCGCTCGAGTGGATTGCGGTTGTAGATGATTTGAGAGTCATTGGTCACAGCATCAGAAAGCAGGATCTCTTCGCTTTGGAACTTCAGTGCAAAGACCAAACGGTTGAAGATGTTGTCGAGCTTGGGACCACCTTCGCCAGCGAAGGTGGTGTAAACCTGTTCGTTTTCCTGGCCAGAAGCTGGGTAATCCAACTCAACTGGCTTAGTGCTGGAGGTACCACCCACGATGGAATACAGGGGCGAGTTTTCACCAAAGTAGATACGAGGCTCGAACTTACCGAGCTCTCCCGAGGAGGGAATGCCCGCTTCGAGGAATACTGGCTGGCCTTCAGCGGAACGTTCGGTTCCATAGGCAGAAACCATGCCATAACCGTGGGTGTAAACCAGGGTGTTGTTGTACCAACTCTGCGAGGAACCAATACCTGCCTGGTTAAGTTCACGCACAGCAACGACAGCATCTTGGCTCTTGCCATCGATGGTGTAGCGGTCAACATCCAGTTCTGGAGCAAAAGCGTAGTACTGCTTGAACTGCTCGAGCTGAGCAAAAGAAGCACTGACAAGTGCTGGGTCAATAATTCGGATACTTGCGGTTGTTTCTGCGTCAGCACGTAACGCACCTGCGGTGGCATCTGTGGTGGCGTTGTACGGAATCTCTTCCACGTCGGCGATGCCATAGGCCTCACGAGTGAGGTCGATGTTGCGGGAGATATAGGGCTCTTCCAAGCTTCGCTCAGAAGGGTCAACGATAAAGCGCTGCATGATCCAGGGGTAACCCATGGTCAGGATGAGGCCAGAGACAACCAGCATTGCCGTTCCCACTAGGGGCAAGCGCCAGCGACCCGTGAACGCGGTCACGATAAACAGCAGGGCAACAAGAATGGCTATAACGGAGAGGATCTGCAGACCAG
>JBEGUL010000032.1:0-14337 GCA_041178865.1 Actinomycetota bacterium
TGAGTGGATAGGCTAAAGAAGCGCTCGAGGACCTCTTCGACGAGCGCGAGGTGGCGCGTCATTTCGGCTTCTTGGCTTGGAACACTCACCCCTCCAGACTAACTGACAAGACAGGAGCAAAACATGGGTGAATCCCCTGAACTTGTTGTGTTGCTGTCTGAAGACGGCACGGCCATTGGCACACACGACAAGGCAACCGTCCACACTGAAGACACTCACCTTCACCTAGCCTTCTCCTGCCACGTGTTTAACCGGGAAGGACAGATCCTTGTCACCCGCCGTGCACTGGAAAAAAAGACCTGGCCTGGTGTCTGGACGAACTCGTTCTGTGGTCACCCTGCCCCTGAAGAAGACTTCGTGGAAGCAATCCACCGCCGTGCTGAGCAGGAACTAGGCCTCAAACTTTCCTCCGTGAAGAGCGCCCTTCCTGACTTCCGTTACCGCGCTGTGGATGCTTCTGGAATCGTTGAAAACGAGATCTGCCCCGTATTCATTGCCATCGTGGACGATGAGCCTGTGCCCAACCCCAGTGAGGTAGCTGAATACTCTTGGGCAGAGCCAGAGGCACTCCTTGCCTCTGTCGAGCAATCAGCTTTTGCCTTTAGCCCGTGGCTGACTCTGCAACTGCCCCGTTTGGCAGTTGCCGGGTATCTCTCTCCCTCCGGTTAAAGTAGAAAAGAGGCCCAAGGGCCTCTTTTCCTTTATGTGGTCTTAGCCGCCAATTGCTCCGGCATCCGTTGCACTGACGTCAGTGCGGTGAAAGTTGAGGAATGAGCGAGAAGCTGTGGGTCCGCGCTGGCCGTGGTAACGGGACTTGTACTCAGCTGATCCATAAGGCTTCTCGGCAGGAGAGGTGAGCTTGAAGAAGCAGAGCTGACCAATCTTCATACCTGGCCACAGCTTGATGGGCAGGGTTGCCATGTTGGAGAGCTCAAGGGTGATGTGGCCTGAGAAACCGGGGTCAATAAATCCTGCGGTGGAGTGGGTAACCAGGCCAAGACGACCCAAAGAGCTCTTACCTTCCAGGCGTGCAGCAATGTCATCCGGCAGGGTTACCTGCTCATAGGTTGCACCAAGTACGAATTCGCCGGGGTGCAGGATGAAAGGTTCGTTGGGATCAACCTCAATCAGACGGGTGAGGTCTGGCTGGTCTTCAGCAGGGTCGATGTAGGGGTACTTGTGGTTATCAAAAAGACGGAAGTACCGGTCGATGCGAACGTCAACGCTCGAGGGTTGAATCATGTCGTCAGCTGACGGTTCTAGACCAATACGGCCCGACTCGAGTTCAGCACGAATATCGCGATCAGAAAGAAGCATGTTCTAAGCCTATCTAAGGAAAAGCGCTGTTCTGAGGCACGTCACGGGCGTTGAAGAAGTCCCCTGGGACCATAGGTCACACCGGCCACGCGAGAGTCAATGGCACACACTTCTTTTCGTCCAAACCAGGAGATACGGTTCTTCGCTACCCAGCGATACATCGCATTTCGCAGTGGCCTGGGAACGATCTTTCCCACGGTGGCAAGAAACTTCCAACGCTTCGGCAGAACCTCGGCGAGCGCAAGCACTGCGTCACCCTCTTGAAGAACGCGGCCGTTATTCACAACAACTACAGAATCAAAGCCGGTGACATCTGCTTCTGCGAGAAGCTCGGTTCCCCAGTCAGATTCTCCGGGGACGAACATGATGTTCTCAGGAGTCAGCTTGTCCTGAGGGATTCGCTTGCCGAGCCATTCGACCAGTCCCACGCAGAGTGCACAGTCTCCGTCGATCAGCACAATCATGTTTTAGCCCTCGAGTGGTTGGCCGAGCGATTCAACCCGACCCATGAAGCGTTCTACGTCTGGATCCACAATGACGTCAGAAGGACGCAGTGGACGGGAGAGGTAAAGGCCTTCAAGTGAAGTGATGCGGCTCAGTGCCACATAGGTCTGTCCAGGAGCAAAAGCTCTTGATCCCATGTCAATGAGGGCTCGGTCATAGGTTTGACCCTGTGCTTTGTGAATGGTCACAGCCCACGCCAAGCGCAGTGGGAACTGGGTGAATTCAGCCACCACGTCACGGCTGAGTTCATCAGTGCTCTGTTTGTAGGAGTACTTGTAACGCTCCCACGTGACCGGGTGAACTTCATACTCTGAGCCAGCAACGGTCACGAAGACGGTGTCGGTGACCTTGGTCACCGTTCCCACTGTTCCGTTGACCCAGCGGCCCTCACTGTCGTTCTGTAAAAACATCACCTGGGCGCCAAGCTTCAGCTCCAGGTCCTCATCTGCTGGGAACGCATTGGCTGCGAAGTCGCCGCTGACGTCAGCTGCAGCAACCTTCTTCTTCCCTGGCAGCTTGGCTAGTTGCTCAGCGTTGATGGCATTCACTCGCGCATTGGTGGTGGCCAAAATGATGATGTCTTCGCCCTCAGGTGCAGGGCGGTTTCCGGCGGAGTTCAGTGCCGCACCGAGTGTGGGGGTTACTGTTCCGTGACGGACGGCGTTCAACATTTCTTTGAACGCATCGTCACGCTGACGGTGGATCTCGGTCAGTTCGATAATGCGCAGTGGGGTGTCTTGCCAGACCGCCGCGTCAAAGAACCAGTTCGAGGCATATCGAGCCTGAAGGTATTCCTTCTCCTCCGGAGTGCGGGGAGGAACGGGAGAGAGTTGGTAGGGATCACCAAACATGATGACCTGCACTCCACCGAAGCTTTCCTTCTTGCGGTGACGGGCCTCGCGCAAAGCGCGATCAATAGCGTCCATGATGTCGGCATTGACCATAGAAACTTCATCAATGACAAGAGTGTCAATGGCGTTCAAAATCTTGCGCTGATCAGGACCGTGGTTCAGATCCAAAGAACCAATCAGGCCTGTGGGCAAACGGAACAGGGAGTGAATCGTTTGGCCGCCGACATTCAGTGCGGCCACACCCGTCGGGGCACACACCGCGATGGTCTTCTCGGTGGTGAAGGCTAGGTGGTTCAGCAGGGTGGACTTACCCGTTCCTGCACGACCGGTGATGAACACGTGCTCACGAGTTTCCTCGATGAGGTTAAAGACCTCCTGCTGCTGGGCAGATAAGGAGACTTTGTTCACTCCCCAAGTTTACCGGCGCTGCCTCCTCTCAGCTTGTTGCCCGCAGGCGCTTTGTAGGATGAAGGAGTGAAATTGACCAGACGCCAAGGAACCTATCTGGGTTTGGCTACAGCTGCGCTGCTTCTGGTCACCCTCTTTGTGGGTCTGGGAATCAACCAGTCTCTCTACAGCGCCTCCGGTTTTGTCAGCCAATACCTTTCTGCCCTCTCTCGCCACGATGCAGCATCTGCCCTTTCCATGCCGGGGGTGGGAGACAAGTTGCCCGAAGGTGCTGACCGCGCACTCCTGCGCGGCTCTGCCATGGGGGAGCTCAGCGACATCACCATTACCCAGGTCAGCGGCAATGACACGAAGACAACCGTCACTGCCAGCTATCTGGTCGGTGGCGAGAAGGCAACCGGAGAGTTTGTGGTCACACGCCTCGGCAACACCATGGGCTTCTTTGAATCCTGGGCTTTTGCGGAACTCCCCGTGGCTAAAGCAAAAGTTTCGGTCTGGCATGATTCTTCATTCCACGTGGGCAACTCTGGACAGATAGACCTTCGCTCAACTGACTCCGCCAAGGATGCCACCGTCTGGGGTGGAACAGGAACCTATCTACTCTTTGCCCCAGGAAACTATGTGTTTGATCACAGCTCAACCTGGCTCACCGCCAAGCAGGTTGTGCTCAACATCGCCTCTCCTGGTGACACCGCTGAAGTTGTGGTGGATGTTCAAGCAAATAAAGCTTTCAACAAGCGTGTGCAGAAAGAAGTCGATGACTACCTCGACACCTGCGTGAAGGAGCGTGTGCTCCAGCCAGCCGGCTGCCCCTTTGGCTATCAAACAAGCAATCGCATCGTGGGCAAGCCAACCTGGGAAGTAGATCAATACCCTGTCATCAAGGTTGTTCCTGGTGAGACAACCTGGGCAGTCAGAGATGCTGTGGGCAAGCTGCGCATCACCGGTGAAGTGCAGTCCCTGTATGACGGGACGATTTCACCACTGGATGAGATTGTGGATGCTGTGTTCAACATCAACATTTCGATTCGCTTGGATGGCAACCTCGCCATCGTGCTCTCGCAGTAGGTGACTAACTTAGTTCTGCTGTGAATCCGCAGCTGCTTGCCTGGCAAGCATCTCGTTGTAGGCCTTCAGTTCGGCATCGTCGGTGCGGTCAGCATTGCGGTCAGTGCGCTTGGCTTCCTTCGCATCTGACTTGTTCCACTGATATCCCACCACGAGGGCCAAAATCAGGTTCGGAATCTCACCCACACTCCAGGCGATAGCTCCGCCGGCCTGCTGATCTTCCAGCGGGGTTGAACCCCAGGTGCGGCCCATTGCGCCGAACCAGTCCGCAAGCATCAGGCTCTCGCTCGACATGATGCCCAAACCAAAGAAGGCGTGCACGGTCATGGCGGCCAGAAGCTGAATCAAGCGGAAGGGGTAGGGGAAACGAGTTTTGACGGGGTCGATTCCAATCAGAGACTGGACAAAAAGGTATCCAGCCAGCAAGAAGTGCACAATCATCCACTCGTGGCCAATGTGGTCACTGGTAGCCCATCTAAAGATGGGTGTGTAGTAGAACAACCACAGTGAGCCGACAAAGTTCACGGTGGCAAACAGTGGGTGTGAGATCACATTGGCATAACCCGAGTGGACAGCCTTGAGTATCCATTCGCGGCCACCACGGCTGTTATCTTGGCGCTTCTGAATTGCGCGCATGGCCAGAGTGACGGGTGCTCCAGGCACAAGAAGAATCGGGACCATCATGCCCAGAGTCATGTGGGCACCCATGTGGGCAGAGAAAAGATACATCTGATACGCGTTGATACCGCCGTTGGTGATGTAGAACAGCAGCCCCATACCGGCAACCCAGAGAACAGTGCGATACCAAGGCCACTTATCCCCGCGCTTGTGCAGGCGCCACACCCCCACGAGGTAGAAGAACACTGCAAAGGCACAGAACAGCATCCAGATGAGATCAAAGCTCCAGACCGTGAAATAGCGGTCGAAGGTGAACTCGGGAGGCAGAACGTCACCGGTTAGTATTTCTGCTGGCGAGGGGTTCTGGTTAAGCGCTTCGCTCACAGGAGTTGGCGTCCGAGCTAGCCCAGCAGCCAAACCTGCTGACACACCCATGATGACGAGCTCGAGTGCAATGAACCACCAGAACATCTTCTGTGTTGCGGCACCCGCCATGCGCTTGACCAAGAAACCGCGCTGCCAGAAACCAAACAGACCCAAGACAACCATCGCGGCCACCTTGGCCAGCACCAGCTGGCCATAAGGGGTTCCGACAAGTTTGTCGAACGAACCAATGCGCACCATCGCGTTAGCCACACCTGAAACTGCCACCACGATAAAAGCGATGATGGCCAGAGTAGAGAACCGGGCGACGATCGTCGCGAGGCGATCCTTTTCGATAATCCCGCGCAGCAGGACCAACGTGACAATGCCGCCGAGCCAGACAGAAACAAAGACCAGGTGCAGGCCCATCGAGGTGATGGCCATGGAGTGACCTGAGGTGCCCGCTGCGTGGCCTTGCAGCGCCATGGGCACCAACGTGCCCACCGCTGCTAACCCAACAAAGAACAGTGCCGTCTGGTTGGACACTGCAATACACAGCACCGCAACTACGGCTGCAAGCAAAGTCGTAATAAGCCAGGCCTGGCCGAGTTCGATGCTGGTGAAGAAGAAGCCGAGCTGATTGCCAAACGTCGAATCAGCAGAGAACGGAGTCAGGCTCACGTTCAAGAAGGTCAGGAACCCGGTCGTTGCCGACGCAAGAGTGAGGACAAGTGCTGAGGCTGCAGCAATATCAATGCTGCGAAGATAGGCGCGTTCCCGCGAGGCGAAAGCCCAGAGCGCCAGCGCTAAGGCTCCAATCATTGTTGCTACAGAAAGGTCCACCAGCAACTTGGCAATCGGCAGCCCCACGCGAACTACAACACCAGGGTCACCGAGGTCAGGAGTGCGTAAACCTCCGCCAAAAGCAAGGGCCCCGAGTAAGACAGCAAGCGACACCAGCACAGCAAGTGCGGGGATAGCTATCTTGAATAAACGGGGCACAACTCAAGCCTAGAGATTATTGCTGAAGCTTAAATGCATAGTGGGTGTGGACCCGAAGGCCCACACCCACCAAAGCGAGTGAAACTCGTGACTACTTGACAGCAGCCTTGAGCTTGCTACCAGCCGAGACCTTTACCGACTTGGAAGCGGCGATCTGGATGGTTGCGCCGGTCTGAGGGTTACGACCGGTGCGAGCTGCACGGTTGGTGCGCTCGAAGGAGATGAAGCCGGGGATGGTTACCTTTCCACCCTTAGCAACTTCAGCAGAAACAACTGCGAAGAGAGCGTCGATGACGCCGTTGACGTTTGCCTGCGAAAGGTTGGTGTGAGCGGCAACTGCTGCGACAACCTCAGACTTGTTGAGAGCCATTTGTGTCCTCCTGGACGTTGAGCTACCGAAGTAGCACTTTGTTTGGAACGGTTGAGCCACAAGGGCCGTCTCGTTTGGTCTTGATGACCATTCGAAAAAATATCAGCAATTCCTTGTATTTACAGGCAATTCGTGTCGGCGTGGCACGAGAAGACCTCGACCCAAGGTTGAGGGTTTAAATCGGGGTTAAAACAATGAAAGCCATGGACTTGAAGGTCCATGGCTTTCACGTTTAAATCTGACTGGGATTACCAGCTGGACTTGGTGATACCGGGCAGCTCGCCACGGTGAGCCATCTCGCGGAAACGAACACGAGAGATACCGAACTTGGTGAGGACACCACGGGGACGGCCATCAATTGCGTCGCGGCTGCGAACACGGATGGGAGAAGCGTTACGAGGAAGCTTCTGGAGAGCAATACGAGCTTCTTCGCGAGACTCGTCGGTACCGTTGGGGTCAACGAGTGCCTTCTTGATCTCGAGACGCTTAGCTGCGTAACGCTCAACAATTACCTTGCGCTGCTCGTTACGAGCAATCTTGCTTTTCTTAGCCATTTAGCGCTCCTCACGGAATTCAACGTGCTGACGCACTACGGGGTCGTACTTCTTGAGTACGAGACGGTCGGGGGTGTTGCGACGGTTCTTGCGAGTCACGTAGGTGTAACCAGTGCCTGCAGTCGAGCGCATTTTGATGATGGGACGAACGTCCTGTGCTTTAGCCATTAGATTTTCTCCCCACGAGCGAGAAGGTCCTTGACGACGGACTCAATGCCACGAGCGTCGATTACTTTGATTCCCTTAGCCGACAGAGTCAGCGTGACATTACGACGAAGAGAAGGTACGAAGTACGTCTTCTTCTGAATGTTGGGGTCGAAACGACGCTTGGTGCGTCGGTGCGAGTGTGAAATTGCGTGCCCAAAGCCGGGTACGGCTCCGGTCACCTGACAGGTCGCAGCCATGTCTATCCTCCTAATACCGCAAGACGGGATTGTCTTGCCCAAGATTCCTTGTCTGCGCACGAACACCCACAACTCACGAAGTGAGAGAGAACGTGCACTGCTCACGCGAGGAATTCCGCGGAGCCAAGTGTCAAGTTTACGTTGAGAGAGATTGTTAAAGCAAACCCAGTCAGGTCTACTTCCGCGGAATTAAGCCTGTGTTGACGTTTGCAGTGCCCCCGGTGTTAGCTTCAAACATGGTTGAACCAATGATGATCTTGATCTCAGGCCCCTACATGTCTGGAACAGAAGGTGATGAAGCAAAGATTGCGGCAAATCTTGCAGCAATGGAGGCCTACGCTCTCCCCTTGTTTGAGAAGGGCCACTTAGCCGTTGTGGGTGAGTGGTTCGCTTGGCCCGTCATCAAGGCTGCCGGAGGTACCGGTCATGATTCTGCTCAATTCGATCAGTATCAATACCCGGTAGCACACCGTGTACTTGAGAAGTGCGATGCAGTCTTGCGTATTCCAGGGGAATCTCGTGGAGCTGATCTAGAGATGTCCAAGGCTCGTGACCTTGGCAAGATTATTTTCACGAGCTTAGAAGAGATTCCCTCGGTCTCCTAAGAACACTTCTGACAAAGACCGAACACGTCCACAATGTGGCGTGGTTGAGTAAATCCATGTTCAGCAGCAACCTGGGCTGCCCATGACTCCACGGCTTCGGCTTCAATTTCTTCCGTGTGTCCACACTGTCGGCAGATCAAGTGATGATGGTGCCCCTCGCTGGAACAAGCACGGTAGAGGTTCTCTCCTTCAGGAGATTGAAGTGCGTCGGCTTCATCTGATGTAACGAGATCAGTGAGGGCCCGATAAACAGTGGCAAGGCCAATAGTGGAGCCTTCCGCTTTGAGTTCGGTGTGTAGTTTCTGGGCTGAGATGAAATCTCCACGCTCATTCAAAGCACTTCTGACTGCTTCCCGTTGCCATGTGTTGCGCTTCATGCTGTAACTCCCATTTGTGCAGGGCGGCGCATGGTGAATGTTCCCCATGCAATAAAGAAGATGGTGGCGGCCACCAGTGCGATGCTGGCGCCTGCGCTCACGCTCAGCCAGCGAGAAATCAGCAACCCGGCAACACCGGCAAGGGCGCCAAGGGTAGGTGCTAGCCAGAACATGACGTTGATCTTGTCTGTGAAGTAACGAGCTGCAGCTGCAGGTGCAGCAATCAAGGCAATGGCCAAGATTGCACCAGCAGCAGGCAGGGCTGCCACCACAGCAACTGTGGTGATTAAGAGGAGTACGGCATCAATCAGCCACGGCTTCGCCCCAGTAGAGGCGAATGCTTCTGCGTCAAAGAGGAAAAACACAATCTGCTTTCCCCAGACGAGCAAGGTGATGATCACCGCCAAGAGTGCACCCCCAGCAATCATTCCGTCCGTCCATGTTGCGGACAGAATTGAACCAAACAAAAAGCTGTCGATTTGGATGGGGATGCTGGGGTTCATTGCTTGCAGGAGAACACCCGTAGCGAACCCTGCGGTCAGCATCACACCTGAAGCTGCCTGAGTTCCTTGGCCGCGTATACGACTGAGGAAGGTCAAGATGATGGCCAAGCTCACACAGGCTATGAGCGCACCAATCTGAAGACTTGCGCCCAAGATAGTCGCGATGATGGCGCCAGGGAAAGTTGCATGGGTGAGGGCTTGTGCAAACAGCACTCTTTTGCGCAGGACCACGAGAACGCCAGCTAATCCAGCCAGAGCGCCGACCAGAACAATCACGATGAGAGCACGTTCGAAATAACTCATGCGTTAACCCCCTTACGGATTACTCGCACAAGAAGCGCAATCGCATAAAGGGCAACGATGCTCAGTGCGACGGTGGCTCCAGCAGGAACATCAACCCCGCCGACAACAGAAATATTAAAGCCGAGTGCTAGTCCAAGCCACGAAGCCAGTAACGCGCCCCCCACAGCAACCGCGAAGAGACCGCCCAGTTTTGTCGTGACCAGTCGTGACAGAGCACCGGGAACAATCAACACTGCCAGGACTAGCAGGTTCCCGACGGCATTTGAAGCCGCAACAATTACGAGCGCAATAGCAATGTTGAGAACCAGTTCGGTGCTGACCCGGTGATAGCCGGCAGCCGCACTTCCTTGAGCGTCGAAGGCACGGAACACTTGGCGACGGAAGGTGAGCAACACCAGAGCTAGAGCCAGTCCAGCAACTATGGCTGTGGTGATGGCTTCGCTGTCCGTCACTGTCAGCAGATGACCGAACAGGAGCTGTTCAAGACCACCGGCACGACCCGGCGACGCCGAGACAATGATCACACCGATGCTAAACATCGCGGTGAGCACGATGGCGGTGGTGGCATCTGAAGTGACGCGGTTGTTACTCATGAGAGTGAGCACGATAGTTGCCGCTGCTGCTGCAACAAGTGCACCGATGAGGACTCCCCCTTGACCGCCAAAGACAAAGCCGGCAGCGAGCCCAGGGAACACCGCGTGGGTGAGGCCGTCGCTTAAGAACTCGAGCCCTCGAAGATTGATGAACACGCCAATCACGCCAGCGGCAATGCTCAACACAATCAACACCAATAACGCGCGACCCATGAAGGGCAGCGCAAAAGCCGTGGTGAGTGAGTCGAGCACAGTCATTGTTAGTGGCCTTCGTGACCAGGGACAACCACGGTGTGCTCGTCAATCTCCACCTGGAAGTCTTGGAATACTTCCTGCAGGTTGGCCAGGGTAAGCACGTCGTCCTTCGGACCGAAGGCAATCTGGCGGCCGTTCACAAACAGCACGGTGTCACAGACCTCGCGGGCGAGTTCTAAATCGTGAGTTGTCACAATGATGGCAACTCCCGCTGCTTTGAGTTGGCGCAGGGTTTCCATCAATGCATCACGGTTGGGCTGATCCAAACCGTTGAATGGTTCATCCAGCAAGAGCAGACCGGGCTCTGAAGCCAATGCACGGGCAAGGAAACCACGCTGTTGTTGACCACCAGAAAGAGAACCAAAGCGTTTGTTGGCCACATTTGTCAGGCCGACGCTGGAGATAGCTTTCCTGACAGCAGCACGGTCAGTGTTGCTGGGGAAAGAAAAGAGGCCCATCTTGCGATAACGACCCATCATGACAACCTGCTTGAGGGTCACGGGGAATTCAGGGTCGATGTGTTCGGTTTGAGGAAGATAACCAATGCCACTGTCCGCCTCTGCCGTGGAACCAAAGCCCATTGATCCTTCGACCAGTGGGATAAGTCCCAGCACACCTTTGAGAAGTGTGGATTTTCCAGAGCCATTGGGGCCAATCAAAGCCATGGCTTCTCCCGGCTTCACGCTGATGTTCACATCAGTGAGTGCCGGGGTTGTGCCATAACTGAAGGCTCCACCAGAAATGGTCAGGGCATCATCGGTAATGATGGGGATTGGTCGTGTGCGAGGACTCATCAGCTCAGCATCGCATGAACGGGGATGACGGGATAGCCCCAGGCAGTCATCAACATGGTCACGTTGTGAATGGTCGCCTTGATATAGGTCTCCCCATCAGAACCAGCTATACCCAATGAGTCAGAGTAGAGAGCGTCTTCACCTGAGTAAACCTTCACACCAGCTTCGTTCGCGATGGTTGTGGCTAACTTAGGCGAGATGGAGCTTTCGGAGAAGACAGCTGTCGCACCAGATTCCTTGATGAGGGCAATCAGCGAATCGAGCTCTGCAGCACTGGGTTCAGCGTTGTCGTCAAAGCTCGGGATGATGGAGCCGACAAAAGTGATGCCGTATTCCGAGACGAAATAGGTAAAGGCGTCATGGTTGGTCACCAAGAGTCTTTCGGCAGCGGGGACCTGGTCAAAGTTCTCCACGATCCACTCGTTGAGGATGTCCAACTGTTCGGAATAAGCAACGGCGTTTTCTTCCATCAGGGTTGCATCAGCTGGATTTACCTCTTCAAGGCCAGCAGCGATGTTCTTGACCATGACTTGAGCATTCAGGGGAGAGGTCCAGATGTGCGGATCTCCTTCACCATGAGCATGTTCTTCTTCATCAGCGTGAGCAGCGTGATCTTCTTCTGCCTCGCCTGCGGCTAAGAGCTCAATACCGGTTGAGGCATCAATGATGTCACCGGAGAAGTTAGCTGCGGCGAGTGCGTCTTTTATCCATGGCTCGAGGTCAGCACCGCTGATAACTACTGCATCAGCTTGTGAGAGTGCCAGCAATTGCTTTGCCGAGGGGTCAAAAGAGTGAGCACTTTGGTTGGGTTGAATCAGTCCCGTCACGGTGCCGGTGTCACCTACGACGGCGCGAGTGAATTCCGTTACCTGAGTGGTTGTGGCCACTACCTGGAATTCATCATCTTGTTCTGCCTGCGTTGTGCAGGCGGTCAAACTGCCAACGATAAGAATGCTGGTGAAGAAGACTCCGATTGTTTTCATTTCTTGAAAATATCCCTAATGATAATGATTGTCAATACGAATAGTGCGCCGTTCGCTCCGGGCGCGTACCCTTATATACATGGCAGTCCCCAAAGTTCTTCTCTATTACGCATTCGCACCCGTTGCTGATCCCGAGGCCGTGCGCCTCTGGCAGCGCGACCTCTGCGAAGGATTGAACCTGCGTGGACGCATTCTGATTTCGAAGCACGGCATCAACGGAACCGTCGGTGGCGACATCGACAACGTCAAGATGTACCTGCGCAAGACCAAGGAATACCCCGGCTTCAAGAAGATGGATGCCAAGTGGAGTGAGGGCACCGGCCTTGATGAGAATGGCCAAAGCCTGGACTTCCCTCGCCTGAGCGTCAAAGCACGATCAGAGATCGTGGCCTTCGGTGTTCCTGACGAAATCGAAGTCAACCAGAAGGGAATTGTGGGAGGGGGAACCAAGCTCAAGCCCCACGAACTCGACGCCCTGGTTGAAGAGCGCGGGGAGGACGTCGTCTTCTTTGATGGTCGTAATGCCTGGGAGGCAGAGATTGGTCGTTTCAAAAACGCCATCATTCCCGACGTGAAGACCACTCATGATTTCGTGCGTGAACTTGAAAGTGGCAAGTATGACCACATCAAAGACAAGCCCATCGTGACCTATTGCACTGGCGGCATCCGCTGTGAAATTTTGACTCCGATTATGAAGGCCCGTGGCTTCAAGGAGATCTACCAAATCGATGGTGGCATTGTTCGCTATGGCGAAGCTCGCGGCAACCAAGGTCTCTGGGAAGGTTCTCTGTATGTCTTCGACAATCGCATTTCCGTTGACTTCGCCCCGGACGTGGCCCTGATCGGCACCTGCGTGTGTTGTGAAACCAAGTCAAACCACATGATCAACTGTGCAGACAAGATGTGCCGCGAACAGATGGTTGTTTGTGAAGAGTGCGCAACCGTCGATGTGTTCTGTGAAGAACACGCGAAGGTTACGGCTTAACGCTCAACGCGCGGTCAACCAGCAGGTTGACCATAGATTCGATGTCGATGGCATCAGCAACGGCATCGATGCGCAGGCCAAAGGCTTCTGCGTCTTTTGCTGTTCGGGGACCAATTGCGGAAACTAATGTCTTCGCCGGAATGTCACCAATCTGAATGGCGATCTGTTCAGCGACTGAACCAGAGGTGACCAAGATGTCGCTGATCTTGCCGTTTCGAACATCGTTGATGACGCCCTCGGCAACATCAACGCCCACAGAACGATAAGCAACAACTGACTGCACGCTGTGGCCAATACGAATGAGGCCTTCTGTCAACACCGGAACGGCAATCTGCGAACGCAAGGTCAGCACGCGAAGAGGAATGACTCCACCTGTTGCAGCAGTCCACTCTTCGAGAAGACCGTGTGCGGTATTTTCTTCACTTGGTGCGAGGTCAGCTTTGTAGCCGGCAGCCGCCAAGGCTGTTGCTGTGGTTTCACCCACGCAGGCGACTTTTGTACTGGCAGGAATAACGGCTTGGTGAGCCATTAACACGTCAACGGTGGTGGCACTGGTCAGAGTGATCCAGTCGAACTCTCCAGCGGCCAATGACTTGAGTGCGGCATCAAGAGCAGGAGCGTCATCGGTGGGAGCAAAATTCACCATCGGTGCAATTACCGCAGATGCACCTTTAGCGCGGAGAGCGGATGCGACAGAGTCGCCCCAGGGTCCACCGCGAGGTACGAGTACACGATGCCCATAAAGGGGGCGCGTCTCAATAGGAGAGGTAAAAGACATCAGTTCTATTGTTACCGCCTGTTGTCTCACACAACAAACTGAGAAAACTGGTTTCCGCCATTAATGGCGGGACTGTAACCAAATGGTTATCGGCGACCCGAGCGTAAAACACCGGCAATAATTGCGCCGGCCAGAGCAACTGCCCCCACGCCAATGCCCAGAAGAACCAATGGCTGCTCCTGCTTCATCACGGCGAATCGTGCTTGTAGGCGATCTTTTGCACGACCAAGTTGCTTAGGAACATTGGCTTTGTCTTCGAGATCATCCAACGTCGAGGAGAGCTTGTCGCGAGTAGCGACAAGGTGCTCCTGCAGCTCAGTGTTGCTCAGCGTGGAAACAAAGGAAGGCTCGGTGAAGAACTCATCTTCTGAAACCTTTTTCAAGTTCGAATTAGCGGCCATAAGAGTCGTCCCCTTTGAATGCGTGGGAGTCCTTGACGATGCTGTCGAAAGTTTCGGTGGGAAGCGGAGGGCTCCCCTTCTTGAACTGCATCGCGGCAGCACCGATGAGAATCAGAATCGTAAGCAGGAGAATTCCGGACATCGTCAAGGCGGCTGCCCAGGGTGGCATAACAAGCGCCAGCGCAAAAATGCCAGCCAGCAGCAGAGTGAAGCTGAGGAAGCTGAGAAGAGTCAATGCAATCACAATCAGGATTGCGCCCACGCCCAGGTTCTTGAGCTTGCGAGCCATCTCGCGCTTGAG
>JBEGUL010000033.1:0-3942 GCA_041178865.1 Actinomycetota bacterium
CGTTGCTGAGGCTAACTCGGATTGCGAGGCGGCACGAAAAACATCAATGGCCTCTTGCTGGCCAACGAGTTCATCCCACACGCTCATAGCTCAAGGCTACCGGGAGTAACTGACAGGTTGATGAGCTTAAGAAAGCTCTTCTTCAACACGTGCGCGAATAGCAGCAGCGAGTTCCTCGATTGGCCTGGTGGCATCCAACACTAAGAAGCGTTGAGGCTCTGCCTCGGCGAGCGCGAGGAATCCGGCACGCACGCGGGAGTGAAACTCTGCCTTCTCGTTCTCGAGACGATCAAAGGGCTTATCCGCTGCATCCAGACGGGTGCGGGCAACGTCTTCGTTGAGATCCAGCAGCACGGTGACATCTGGCAGCAAACTATCGGTGGCCCACAGAGAGAGGTCGCGCACTTCAGTGGCATTCAAGACACGTCCAGCACCTTGGTAAGCGACAGAGGAGTCAAAGTAGCGGTCCTGGATCACAACATCGCCACGCTCCAGTGCAGGACGCACCAGCGTGGCCACATGGTGAGCTCTGTCTGCTGCGTAAAGCAGGGCTTCAGCGCGGGGGTCAATGTCCCCGCGGTGGTGAAGTACAAGGTTTCGCACCTCAACGCCGACTTCAGTGCCACCGGGTTCACGGGTGCGCACAACAGTGCGACCGTGTTCGGTCAACCATTCAGCCAGAAGGCTGGCCTGAGTGGACTTACCCGAACCGTCTCCACCTTCAAAGGTGATGAACAACCCGGCCATTATTTACTCGCTGGCCTTAGAGGAGATACCTGACTTACCCAACGTGGTGGCAGCCTTCTTCGCGCCGGCCTTCTTCACCACGATGGTGTCACCCACCTTTTTGGTGACCTTTTTCTTAGCTGCAGGCTTCTTTGCGGGTGCCTTCTTGCGAACAACGGGGCCCTTGGCACGCTTGATAGCAAGCAACTCAACAGCGCGGTCAAAGTCGATTTCCTCGGGAACTTCACCACGAGGAATGGTGGCGTTGGTGGTGCCATCGGTGACGTAGGGGCCGAAACGACCGTCCTTGATCTTGATGGGCTTGCCGCTTTCGGGGTCCGCGTCGAATTCCTTGATGGCACTTGCTGCCTTGCGGGCACCGTACTTGGGCTGTGCAAACAGCTCCAGTGCACCTGCCAGGTCAATGCCGAAGATCTGGTCTTCGTTCTCGAGTGAGCGAGTGTCCGTTCCCTTCTTGAGGTAAGCACCATAGCGACCATTCTGGGACAGAATCATCTCGCCAGACTCGGGATCTGCACCCACCTCACGAGGAAGATTGAGCAGCTTCAGTGCAGTTTCGAGATCAACAGTGCCGGGGTCCATGCTCTTGAACAATGACGCAGTGCGGGGCTTAACCACTTCTGCTTTGGCAACACGCTTCTTCTTTTTGACCTCGACTACCTCGCCGGTGGCGGGGTCAATCTCTGCCTCGTCGAGAGCGATTTCAGGTTCTGGTTCAAGCTCGGTGACGTAGGGACCAAAGCGGCCATCTTTGGAAACAATTGTCTTGCCGTTATCTGGGTTCACACCTAAGACACGATCGGTGACGATGGGTGCATCGATGAGCTCTTGAACCTTCTCAGGAGTGAGCTCATCTGGTGCCATCTCAAGAGGAATGTTCACGATGCGGGGCTTCTCATCCTCGGCAGCATCGGGGTTGGTTACCTCGATGTAGGGGCCATACTTACCCACGCGGATAGCAGCGCCGTTCTCTCCAATGCGGAAGGTGTTCAGCTCACGAGGATCGATGTCGCCGATGTTGTCGAGGATTTCACGCAGACCGTGGTGGCCCTCTTCACCAAAGTAGAACTTCTTCAGCCAGTCAGAACCGGTGCCGACACCGCCAGCAATTTTGTCGAGATCTTCTTCCATCTCGGCAGTAAAGGCATAGTCAACGAGGTCTGTGTAGTGCTCTTGCATCAAGCGCACAATGGAGAAGGCGACCCACGCTGGAACAAATGCCGAGCCCTTGGGTGTGACATAGCCACGGTCCACGATGAGACCCAGAATCGATGCATAGGTGGATGGTCGGCCAATGCCGAGCTCTTCCAGCTTCTTCACCAAAGTTGCTTCGGTGTAACGAGGTGGCGGTGTGGTGTCGTGGCCCTTAGCCTCAACATCAGCAAGGACAAGCTTCTGTCCTTCTGTCATGATCGGCAGTTTGGCTTCAGCCTGAGCATCCTGAGCATTGCGCTCTTCATCGGTGCTCTCTTCATAGGCGTTGAGGAAGCCTCGGAAGGTGATCACAGTGCCGCTGGCAGTGAATTCGACTGGCTCACCTGATGCAGGAGTTGCCTTGGCAGTCACGGTTGCGGTCTGCCCCTTGGCGTCAGCCATCTGAGAAGCGACGGTGCGCTTCCAAATCAAGTCGTAGAGCTTCCACTCATTACCGCGAAGAACATTCTGTAACTCGGCAGGAGTCTTGAAGGTTTCACCAGCGGGACGGATTGCTTCGTGAGCTTCTTGGGCGTTCTTACTCTTGCCCGAATACTGACGGGGAGCATCAGGTACCTGGTCAGCACCGTAAAGAGTCGTTGCTTGAGTCCGTGCTGCTGCAATCGCCTGCCCAGAGAGGGAAGGTGAGTCAGTACGCATATAGGTGATGTACCCGTTTTCATAGAGTCCCTGAGCCACACTCATGGTCTGCTTCGAGGAGAACTTCAGCTTGCGCGACGCTTCCTGCTGCAAGGTCGAGGTAGTAAAAGGGGCTGAAGGGCGACGGGTGTACGGCTTGGTGTCGAGACCTGCCACGACAATTTCTGTGCTTGCGTCACGAAGCGCAGCTGCCAAAGCAACAGCAGCCTCTTCACTGAGCAGAGTCGCCTTGGTAGTCAGCTGACCGTTGTCATCAAAGTCTTTACCAGAGGCAATAGTGCTGCCCCCCACACGGACAAGCTTGGCTTCGAACTGTGTGGAAGCGTCTGTTGAGGTGCCGAGGGTTGCCAGCAGATCCCAGTAGTTAGCTGAGTTAAACGCCATGCGTTCACGCTCACGGTCCACCACCAGTCGCAGAGCAACGGTCTGAACACGACCTGCAGAAGTTCCAGGGCCAACGCGGCGACGCATCACATCTGACATCTCCCAGCCATAGAGGCGGTCGAGAATACGACGGGTTTCCTGAGCATCTACTAGAGCAGTGTCCAGCTCGCGTGTGTTTTCTTGGGCAGCCTGAATGGCTTCCTTCGTAATTTCATGGAACACCATGCGGTGAACAGGAACCTTGGGCTTGAGCACCTGGAGCAGGTGCCAGGAGATTGCTTCTCCTTCACGGTCCTCATCCGTTGCGAGGTAGAGCTCGTCAGCATCTTTCAGGGCTTTCTTGAGCTCAGCAACCGTCTTCTTCGAGTTCTCGGAGACCACGTAGTAGGGCTCAAAGTTATCTTCGACGTTCACTGCGAACTTGCCGAAGGGTCCCTTTTTCATGTCTGCAGGAAGCTCGCTGGGCTTGGGTAAGTCACGGATGTGACCCACAGATGCGAGCACCTCATAGTTGTCACCGAGGTA
Source organism: Actinomycetota bacterium (assembly GCA_041178865.1). Classification (GTDB taxonomy): domain Bacteria; phylum Actinomycetota; class Actinomycetes; order Actinomycetales; family Microbacteriaceae; genus Aurantimicrobium. The sequence goes on from JBEGUL010000033.1 coordinate 3,511, forward strand.
TTTGCCAATGGTCTTGGCTTTGGCTGGTGACTCGACGATGACGAGCTTTCTAGAGTTGGACAAGCATTCCTCCGAAATAAGTTGCGTTCCAAAAGGTCAAGATACACGGCAAATTGAGTTCGTCAATCACCGAAGCGCATTTTGGGGTCCCGCTTTGGCCCTGGTCTGTGCCCAAAAACCCAAGATGGTGACCTGCAGGGTCACCCGCGCAAACAATCCATCCATCTCACATTTTTCTACCTGAAATTTATTCTTGCTGGCGAGTCTTTCCGCGCGATCACAGGGATATCCGGGGATTCGCCCCGAAGCAGCGTCCGCTGCTTCAAGTGCTGCTTGGTCGGTGACGGACTGTGCTCTGTCCAAGGTGATGAAAGCCGTTCCGAAAAAAAGTAAAAGAGATGTCACCGAAATGACCCCTCCGACCAGAATCAG
>JBEGUL010000034.1:0-19074 GCA_041178865.1 Actinomycetota bacterium
TGTGCCATCTGAGTCTCTCCTAGGCCTTACTTGATGCCGGTGATCTGAACGCGAGTGAGCTCCTGACGGTGGCCCTGACGCTTCTTGTAACCGGTCTTGTTCTTGTACTTCTGGATAATGATCTTGGGGCCACGAAGATCGTTGAGAACCGTAGCGGTTACCTTGATCTTTGCAAGCGATGCCTGGTCAGCAGTGATCTTGTCACCATCAACGAGGAGAACTGCGGGAAGCTCGATGGAGCCGGACTTGTCAGCCTTTACTCGGTCCATTGTGACAATGGTGCCGACCTCGACCTTTTCCTGGCGACCGCCGGAGCGCACTACTGCGTAAACCACTTTGCTACCTAATTTCTTAAAGCTAATGAATTGTTTCTGCATTGATTTCCTGGGCAAACCGGACTATCCGCAGAAGATTGGGGCTGACACGTTCAGAATCGAACGAGCACCAAGGTTCAAGAATAGCCATATCTCGCACTGTGGTCAAACCAACAAGACCGGAGTGTGAGTGGGATTCCTCCCCTACTTACGTTATGCAACACCTTCAGGACTGGTTGAGTCCTCACCGGTAGAGATATTCGCAGTAGAAACTCGACGTGAACGTCCACGACCCTGGCCTGCAGCTTTAGGCTCAGGCAGTGCTTCGAGGACATTTTCGAGAATAACTTCAGCTTTTTCAGCTGAGACTCGTGACTTACGGCCACGACCAGACTTTACAACAGGAATATCAAGAATTTCCACGATCTCCTCTGCAGATTCGGCGTGAACATGATCTTCTGTGCTGTGACCTAAGGTGCTTGCTGCAATCTGGGCTAGAGCGTTCTTGGCACCCTCAGGAATCGGGTGAGCCACAACAGCAGGAGTTGACGGCTTGTCTCCCCCACGGCCCTTGCTGCGACGGCGAGGCTCAGCAGCATTTGATTCACCGTTATTGCCTGCACGCGTCACTGGTTCGTGATGAACAATGACACCACGTCCTGCACACACCTGGCACGCCTCCGAGAAGGTCTCCAGAAGGCCCAGTCCAAGCTTCTTTCGAGTCATTTGAACCAAACCAAGTGAGGTTACTTCAGCAACCTGGTGCTTGGTGCGGTCGCGAGAAAGGCACTCAATCAAACGTCGGTGTACTAAGTCACGGTTACTCTCGAGGACCATATCGATGAAGTCAACAACGATAATCCCGCCGATGTCGCGAAGACGAAGCTGACGAACGATTTCTTCAGCAGACTCGAGGTTGTTCTTCGTCACGGTTTCTTCGAGGTTTCCGCCAGAGCCGACAAACTTGCCTGTGTTGACGTCAACCACGGTCATCGCTTCAGTGCGGTCGATGACGAGTGAACCGCCGGAAGGTAGCCACACTTTACGATCCAGAGCTTTTTCAATCTGTTCCGTAATGCGGTATTCGTCGAAAGCATCTCGAGTGCCCTCGTAAGCAGATACACGCTCAAGAAGTTCAGGGGCAACTTGATTGAGGTAACTCTCAATGGTTCCCTTGGCAATATCACCCTGAATAATCATGCGGTGGAAGTCTTCGTTGAAAACGTCACGAACAATCTTGATCAGCAAGTCAGATTCGCTGTGCAGGATTGCCGGAGCATTATCCGAAGCAACCTTCTGAGAAATCTCTTCCCACTGCTGCGTTAACCGCTGAACATCGACGGTGAGCTGTTCTTCGGTTGCACCCTCTGCAGCGGTACGGACAATCACGCCGACGTTTTCTGGAAGGACATCTTTGAGAATGCGCTTGAGGCGAGTGCGCTCTGTGTCAGGTAATTTGCGGCTGATGCCGTTCATAGAGCCATTGGGCACATAAACCAAGTAACGGCCAGGTAACGAGACCTGAGAGGTCAGACGAGCACCCTTTTGCCCTACAGGGTCTTTTGTGACCTGGACAAGTACCTTGTCTCCTGGCTTAAGTGCGTTTTCAATCTTGCGAGGCTGGTTTCCGGTTTCAACCGAATCCCAGTCAACTTCGCCGGAGTAGAGCACCGCATTGCGTCCGCGTCCAATGTCAACGAAGGCAGCTTCCATCGAAGGAAGGACGTTCTGGACCTTACCTAGGTAGACATTGCCGATCAGGCTGGCTTCTGAAGCACGTGCGACGTAATGCTCAACGAGAACGTTGTCTTCCAGAACACCAATCTGTACACGGTCTTCCTTTTCACGCACAATCATGGCGCGGTCAACAGCCTCACGACGAGCGAGGAATTCACTCTCAGTGACTACTGTGCGACGACGACCAGCATCACGGCCGTCACGGCGGCGCTGCTTTTTCGCTTCTAGGCGAGTAGAGCCTTTGATGCGCTGTGGTTCTGTGATCAGCTCTGGAGCGCGAGGGGTGCGGATACGAACAACAGTGTTGCCTGAGTCATCCTGAATTTCTCTGTTTTCACCCTGACGTTGGCGAACTCGACGACGAACCGTGCCACCTTCGTTGCCTTCTTCTTCAACCTGACCAAACGAGCCACGTTCCTGTCGGTTATTACGAGGGGGACGGCGATCTTCGAGTCGATCACGACCATCACGGGTAGGGATTCGGTCCTCGGAACCAGGAAGATTGGGGGCAAAGAAAAAGAGGTCCGTGATTTCTTTGGCTTCGAAGGTGGGGTATTCCACTTTCTCCACAACAGGTGCTGAAACAACAGATGCTTCGACGACGGCCTCAGCGAGGACCTCAGCAGCAACTTCAATGACTGCAGCTTCCGCCTCAGCCTCAACGACTAATTCGGTTGCAACTTCCTCTGCTTCAGCAACGATGGCTTCGGCCACAACGACTGCTTCGGCGATGATTTCTTCAGCGACTTCGACAGCTTCTGAAACGACCTCGGTCACAAACTCTTCGACGATGTTCTCGTCGTTCTCTGTGTTATTCACCATTAGTGGTGTACTCCCCGTTACCCCCTGCGTCACCGCGTCACGGGGATGTAACTTTTTCTCGTTTGCAGAATTCCGAAAAATTCTGGCTATAAATCTTGTGTGTCTTCCCACTGAATCCGGCCTGAAGCTCTGGATCTGTGGCGGGTGATCGCGGTGATCTCCCGTGCGCATAACCGTTGTTATGCAAAGTCTTGTTTGTCACGTCGCACGAGGACATTGCCTTCGCACTGTTACCAGTATGTCAGGTTTCCCCTGGCTGTGTGGTTCCTGAATAAATTCCGGGTGCGTCCGACCATAATGAATAGGGTGAGCATCACTTCTTTAGAGACCAAGCGTCCATTCGGCTTTGCCCTCTTTCTGATCATTGCCGGATTTGTAGGACTAACCGCAGCATTTGCCCTGACGTTAGAGAAAATACACAAGCTGATGTTTCCTGAGGAAGCTGCCTCCTGCGATTACAGCGTGGTTGTTCAATGTGGCAAGAACCTTGCTTCATGGCAAGGTTCACTCCTTGGTTTTCCTAACCCAATCATCGGCTTGATGGCATGGAGTGTCGTCATCACCATTGGTGTGAGTATTTTTGCCGGTGCACGTTACGCCAACTGGTTCTGGCGGGGGCTTAACGTCGGAGCCGTAGGAGCTCTTGCTTTCGTAATCTGGCTGTTTAGTCAATCCGTTTTCGTTTTGGGAACACTGTGTCCTTGGTGCATGGTTACCTGGATAGCCACTATCCCCTTCTTTTGGGTTCTCACTTTCTGGAACATGAAGAACGGCGTGTGGGGACACAAAGCTCAGAAGTTGGGACAGACCCTTTTTGGCTGGGTTGGCATCATTATCTTGGTGAGCTTTCTTATTGAGGCAGTCATAGCGCAGTTTGTCCTCAACTGGGTCGCTACGCTGTAACAATGTCTTCTTCGGAATCAACCACTGTTTCCGACAAGCTCGACCCTCGACACAAGGTCATCCTTGGCGTCATCATGGTGTCGACATTTGTCGTCTTTCTTAATGAAACAGCCTTAGGCGTTGCGCTGCCTCAAATCATGGAGCAGCTGAACATACAACCCAGCACGGGACAATGGCTCAATACTGCTTACATGCTCACCATGGCAGTGATAATCCCCACGACAGGTTTCTTACTTCAGAGATTTAGCACAAAGCCGATGTACATCGCGGCCATGACGTTCTTCACGGCAGGAACTTTGGTCGCAGCTCTTTCTCAGGACTTCTTTGTGCTCCTGATGGGACGCATTTTGCAGGCCAGTGGGACAGCCATCATGATGCCACTCTTGATGACCACAGTGATGGTTCTTGTGCCTGAACACCTTCGCGGACGTATCAATGGAAACATCTCACTGGTGCTCTCTGCAGCACCGGCATTAGGCCCTGCCTTCTCGGGAATAGTTCTCAGCGTGCTGGACTGGCGCTGGCTCTTTTGGATCATGCTTCCGATTGGTGTTGTCACTCTCATCATCGGCACGATGCGCATCTCGAACAGTGCTGAACCTCGAAAGATTCCGATAGATGTTCCTTCTGTGATTCTGAGCGCATTTGCTTTCTCTGGGTTGATTTATGGCTTGAGTTCATTCGCAGATGCTGCCCGCGGGGTTGCCGCAATTTCTCCCTGGGTTCCTCTCGGCTTTGGAATCGTGTGCTTTGTGTTGTTCCTGCAGCGTCAAGCTCGATTACAAAAAACAGACTCTGCACTTCTAGACCTCCGCACCTTCCGCTCCCGTTCTTTCTCGCAGGCTATGGGAATCATGGGCATTGGCATGTTGATCTTGTTCGGCTCAGGAATCCTGATCCCCATTTATATGCAAAATGTGCTGGGAGTCCAGCCCTTGGTTACGGGCTTGATGATGCTTCCAGGCGGTTTGGCCATGGGGCTTTTAGGCCCAGTCGTGGGACGGATGTATGACAAGCACGGTCCACAACGACTGCTCGTGCCAGGTTCAATTACTGTAAGCGTTGCCTTCTGGTCGATGACAACGCTCGGAACAGAAACGTCTATCTGGTTCGTCTTCGGAAGTTACTCATTACTGAGTATCGGATTGGCATTCCTCTTTACTCCCCTGTTCGCCCTCTCCCTGAGTTCAGTTCCACCACAGCTCTATAGCTATGCCAGTGCCACCATTGGCACTCTTCAGCAACTAGCTGGCGCCGCAGGAACTGCACTATTCGTGACTGTAATGACCATCATTGCTGCAGGATTGCGAAATGGCGGTGTTTCAGATGTGGAAGCCCTCGCCGGTGGCATGCGCTCGGCATTTCTTATCGGAGCAATTGCCTCACTGGGCCTGATCGCAATCGCAGTGATACTCAAGCGACCTGCCAGCACCGAAGAGATGGCCCGAGAGCTCCAGCACTAAGACTCTTCACTCAGTTCTGAGAAAAAAGAAAGCCCTCACATCAGTGAGGGCTTTCTTCATACTTCTGAAGTATTTACTTGAACCAGAGGGCAAGCTCGCGTGCGGCAGACTCAGGTGAATCTGAACCGTGGACAAGATTCTGCTGAACTGCAAGACCCCAGTCGCGACCAAGATCACCACGAATTGTTCCTGGAGCAGCGGTGGTGGGGTCAGTTGTTCCAGCAAGACTTCGGAATCCTTCAATAACGCGATTGCCTGCAAGACGGATAGCAACAACAGGGCCAGACTCCATGAAGCTCACGAGAGGTTCATAGAAAGGCTTTCCCACATGCTCTTCATAGTGCTTGCCAAGGAGTTCACGATCTGCTTGAACTAAGCGGATGTCGACAAGGGCATATCCCTTAGCTTCAATGCGGCGAAGGATTTCACCGGTCAAGCCACGGGCAACACCATCAGGCTTTACCAGAACAAGAGTTTCTTCAATAGTTGTCATCAGTTTTCTTTCTTTTGGGAGTCAAGTTTTGCTCCGGTCGTCATGGCAAAAGTCCAAATAGCGGCAAAGACGGCACCAATGAGGAACAACATGGTGACAGCAAAACCTGAAATAACGATGATCGCTTGAATTGCCCATCCGAGGACAAAAGCCCACTTGTATTTCATCATTAGGCCAATGGTGGCCAACATGAGCAAGCACACCGCTGCTCCGCCACCCAAAGCGAGAATAGGGGGCAATGCACCCAGCCCAAAAATAGTGAGAGCGGCTAACCCAACAACAATTAACTCAAAGCCGAGTACTACTTGACCGAGTGATGCCTGAGCAGAGCGCTGCTGTGGTTTTTGTGGGTTGCTCACAGAGTCCATCCTTGCGTCTCAGAGGCGAGTCCAACGGTCAGACCCACCAAAGTAATAGAACCCGTCACGAGAACAGCACCCTTTTCAGAATTTGCTGCATAGCCGCGAGCCATTGCAAGTGCCACGACAGGATCTGGTTCAACCACAACCTTCTCATCACCCACTTTGTCAGCAACAAGGAAACCTAGATCACGAGCAGGTCGAGAACGTTCCGAGGGGGCATTGGTGACAATGAAGCGAGTTCCCACTGGGGATAAAGCATCAATAATTCCTGCTGCATCCTTGTCTTCAAGGATGGCAAGAACAATAGTGACGTCATCAAAGGTGAAGTAGGAACCAAGCGCTTGTGCAAGCGACTGAGCTCCATGCGGGTTATGTGCAGCGTCTACAAGGACGGTCGGTTCAGCAGCGACCAGCTGCAGGCGACCTGGGGAAGTAATTGTGGCGAATGCTTCATCTAAAACTTCTTGTTCAAGAGATTGAGATGCGCCACCAAGGAATGCCTCAACAGCGGCAATAGCTAAAGCAGCATTTTCAGCTTGGTGATCGCCATACAGGGCTAAGAACAAGTCTTCATATCGACCAGCTGCACCTTGAATAGTGATGAGTTGACCACCCACAGCTACTGCACGAGACACAACAGCAACAGGGTTGCCTACTTCTGGTGCATCATTTTCAGAAACAAAAGTGAGCGTGGATTCGGTGAGATCAACTGCCTCTTCCAACACTGCTCGGACTATGGGGTTCTGCGCTGCCGAAACAACCATGGCAGAGGGCTTAATGATGCCCGACTTGGTTCGAGCAATCGCATCAAGATCTTTGCCCAATCGATCTGTGTGATCGAGAGCAATAGGGGTGAAGACAGCTACAACACCATCAGCAACGTTGGTGGAGTCCCACTCCCCTCCTAAACCAGCTTCTACGACAGCGACATCGACGGGAGCATCAGCAAATGTTCCGTAGGCCAAGACGGTCATCACTTCAAAGAATGTCAGGCGTGGTTCACCCTTGGCCTCAAGCTCTGCGTCAACGAGCTCAACGTAGGGTTTCACGTCTAGCCAGTTGGTCACCAAAACATCATCACGAACCGGCACACCATTGAGCAGGATTCGTTCATTAAAGGTAACTAGGTGTGGAGAGGTGAACAGGCCGGTAGAGAGACCGTAAGAACGCAGGATTCCTTCAATAAGGCGAGCAGTAGTGGTCTTGCCATTTGTGCCTGCGATATGAATCACGGGATACGCGCGATGAACATCACCGAGAAGCTCAACTACACGCCTAGTGGGCTCTAATCGAGGCTGTGGATTACCTTCCCCCAGGCGCACAGAGAGTTCCTGAAAGACAAGCTGGGCTGCTCGTGAATACTCATCCATCTCTACTGGATCAAGTCCTTCGTAATCATCATCAGAGGAGAAATCACCGTTGGCAAAACCGCCGGGGGTCAGATCATCTTTAGACATTCACGACTCGATTCACACGGGAAACAGCTACAACAAAGTTACCCTCGTTCGCATACTGACCTGCAGGAATCACAGCAAAATGTTCAGGTGCAATTGAGAGCAGTCCTGGAAGCCACTCAGCAGGAGATGTTTCTGCAAATCCAGCAAGTTCAGCATGGAATGCAGGATCGTGAACACCAAACTCTGTTGCCAAAGTGTCGGCTGCAATATCTGCAGCTGTGTTCATCTTCAACGCCTCAGCATCTACCTGTGAGAAGCAGAAAACATTCAAATGAATACGATCTGACACATCAAAACCAGCTGCCTTACGGGTGTCTTGAACAGCGCGAATGACGTCACGAGCTAAGCCTTCAGCTTCGAGTTCAACAGTGGTGACGGTATCAAGAAGTACAAAACCCCCAGCGGGGAGAAGAGCTAGGGCACGAGCACCCTCACTTCCTTCGCCAGTTTCCAAGGTGAGTTCGTATTCACCTTCCACAAGGTCAACTCCACCGGCGGTGACGACTCCGCCGTTCTCAGACCAGTCACCAGCCTTAGCCGCCTGAATAATTTGCTGAACCTGCTTGCCCAAACGTGGACCTGCAGCCCTCGCATTCACACTCAGCTTGGACGTGATTCCATATTCGGTGGCTGAGCCTTCAGTGAGTTGAACAAGAGTGACCTGTTTCACGTTGAGTTCATCACGCAAGATGTCGCTAAATGAGACAAGCGAATCTGAAAGTGAGGAAACTACAGTGAGGTCTGCCAACGGCAGACGAACGCGGAGGCCGACTTTCTTTCGCAGGGCTAGGGAAGAGGACGTAATCTCGCGCACGGCATCCATTGATGCAACGAGAGCAGCATCAGCAGGGAATTTATCAACTTCTGGCCAATCTTCGAGATGAACAGAACGTCCACCAGTGAGACCTTGCCAAATGTTTTCCGTGACTAACGGAAGAAGCGGAGCGGCTACACGACACAGTGTTTCTAGGACGGTGTACAAGGTGTCAAAAGCTTCGTGAGCTTCTTCTCCCCCAGTCCAGAAACGATCACGAGAACGTCGGACATACCAATTGGTCAGGACATCAGCAAAGTTGCGGAGTGCTTCAGCTGCGTTAGTTGAATCCAGCGCATCAAGGTGGCCTTGAACTTCTTCGATGAGATCACGCGTTTTGGCCAGGAGATAGCGGTCAAGAACATTACTGCTGTCGGTTCGCCATGTTGCGTCGTAGCCATCTGCATTGGCATAAAGAGAGAAGAAGTAATAGCTGTTCCACAAAGGCAAGAGCAGCTGTCGAACACCTTCTCGGATACCTTCTTCGGTCACCACGAGGTTTCCACCACGCAGCACTGGAGAACTCATCAAGAACCAGCGCATGGCATCAGAGCCATCCCTGTCAAAGACTTCAGAGACGTCTGGGTAGTTTCGCAATGACTTGGACATCTTTTGTCCGTCATTACCCAGAACGATTCCGTGTGAAACAACATTCTTGAATGCCGGGCGATCAAAGAGGGCTGTGGCAAGAATGTGCAGGGTGTAGAACCAGCCACGAGTCTGACCGATGTATTCCACAATGAAATCTGCTGGGTTATGGCTATCGAACCAGTCAGCATTCTCGAAGGGATAGTGAACTTGAGCGAAAGGCATCGAACCAGAGTCAAACCACACATCCAGAACGTCTTCGATGCGTCGCATCGTTGACTGCCCTGTTGGATCATCAGGATTAGGACGTGTCAACTCGTCAATAAACGGGCGGTGAAGGTCTGTGGGACGAACACCGAAATCTGCTTCGAGCTCATCGAGTGAACCATAAACGTCAATTCGAGGGTATTCAGGGTTGTCTGACTTCCACACGGGAATGGGTGAACCCCAGTATCTATTACGGGAAATGGACCAGTCCCGGGCGTTGGCTACCCATTTGCCGAACTGGCCGTCCTTGACATTCTCAGGTACCCAGTTGATTTGCTGGTTGAGTTCTTCCATCCGGTCACGGAAAGTAGTGACCGAGACAAACCAGGAAGAAACAGCCCGATAAATCAAGGGCTGACGACAGCGCCAACAGTGTGGGTAGCTGTGTTCATATGAAGCAACACGCATGAGTCGACCTTGGTCACGAAGCATGTTCGTCAGTGGCTTGTTCGCCTCGAAAACCTGCATGCCCGCAACTTCAGTGAAGCGTGCAAGGAACTTTCCTCCGTCATCCACTGAAACTCGCACGCCAATGCCAGCCAATTCACAGACCTTTTGGTCTTCTTCACCATAAGCAGGTGCCTGGTGAACAACACCGGTACCGTCAGCGGTGGTGACGTAATCAGCAACAAGAATTTGCCACGCGTTCTGCTGGTATTCCTCATCATCTGCGTAGTAATCCCAGAGGCGGTTATAAGTCACACCGTCAAGATCTTTACCAATGAGAGTGGACTTCACGGCTTCTTTTGCCGCAGCAGCATCTTCATACCCAAGGTCCTTGGCGTAGTTGCCCAATAAATCGATAGCAATCAGGTAATCGGCTTCGCAGCAGGCTGCGCCATCTGCAGCTCCACTTGGACCAGCAGGCACAACCGCGTAATGAATCTCTGGGCCAACCGCCAAGGCAGCGTTAGTAGGAAGAGTCCAGGGAGTGGTGGTCCACGCCATAGCACGGACCCCATCAATTCCGAGAGAAGCAGCCTTCTCCCCCGTCAGGGGGAAAGTCACTGTGACGGACTGATCCTGACGCATCTTATAGACGTCATCATCCATGCGAAGTTCATGGTTGGACAAAGGGGTCTCGTCGTTCCAGCAATATGGCAATACGCGGAAACCTTCATATGCCAAGCCCTTGTCATAGAGGCGTTTAAACGCCCAGATGACAGATTCCATGAATGAAATGTCCAGGGTCTTATAGTCGTTCTCGAAGTCGACCCAGCGAGCTTGGCGAGTAACGTACTGTTCCCATTCACCGGTGTAGCGAAGTACTGAAGAGCGGGCTTCTGCGTTGAACGCAGCAATACCCATTTCTTCAATTTCTTCTTTCTTAGTGATACCCAGCTGACGCATTGCTTCCAGCTCCGCTGGAAGGCCATGAGTGTCCCAGCCGAAGCGACGATCGACCTTCTTTCCGCGCATTGTTTGATAACGAGGGAAAAGGTCCTTGGCATAACCGGTCAGCAGGTGGCCATAGTGAGGTAGACCATTGGCAAAAGGGGGGCCGTCGTAGAAGACCCACTCATCGCCGTCAGCACGCTGTTCAATAGAAGCCTTGAACGTGTTGTCGCCCTCCCAGAAAGCAAGAATCTGCTCTTCTATGGCAGGGAACGACGGCGAAGGAACAATCTCGGATTGTTGACCGAATGCGTTACGGCGGGGGTACGTCACTTGAGGCTCCAGTTGTTAGAAAAACACTGTGCCAGGACGAAATTTCTTCCGCGGTACCACCTGAACTTGCGAGTATGACCTCACCACTTGTTCGTGAGCAATAACGGGCTCGTCCCGTTCGGTTCTACTTAGTCCGAAGACTGTTCTTCCGAAAACTCCCCGGTGATAGCCGGATCGGTGTCGTTACTCACCATTCTATCCGCTTTAGTACAGTAGAAACATCACCATTTGAGGCATCAAGTGAGCTAACAACCTGTTTTCTTACATTGACTCGATGCCGCCCATAGAGAGCGAGTAATTCCATGTCCATTACGCCCGCGAACGTTCCCGATAAGCCGGCTCTGGAAGGTCTCGAATCTCTCTGGGATAACAAGTGGGAGGAATCAGGGCTATACCGATTCCGCAAGGACGGCCAGAGCCGGGACAGTGTCTACTCAATCGATACTCCTCCCCCTACAGCTTCTGGCTCACTTCACATTGGTCACGTCTTTAGCTATACGCACACAGATGTGATTGCTCGGTTCCAGCGCATGCGTGGAAAAGAGGTCTTCTACCCCGCAGGTTGGGATGACAACGGACTTCCTACCGAACGCCGCGTTCAGAACTACTACGGTGTTCGGTGCGACCCCACTCTCCCCTACACAGAAAACTTTGTTCCCCCATTTGAAGGTGGGGATAACAAGAGCTCGAAGGCTGCTGATCAGCTACCCATCAGCCGCAAGAACTTCATCGAACTCTGTGAAAAACTCACCGTTGAAGATGAGAAGCAGTTCGAAGATGTGTGGCGTCAGCTGGGTCTCTCCGTTGACTGGACTCAGACCTACCGCACCATTTCTGATGAGACCATCACAACTAGCCAGCTCGCCTTTATCAACAACCACGATCGTGGTGAGGCGTACCAGGCCATGGCGCCTACTTTGTGGGACGTTACTTTCCGCACTGCAGTGGCACAGGCAGAGCTAGAAGATAAGGAAATGCCTGGCGCATACCACCGTCTGACATTCCACAAGCCTGAGGGTGGTCACATTGAGATCATGACCAGCCGCCCTGAACTCCTTCCTGCGTGTGTTGCTCTCGTTGCACACCCTGACGATGAACGTTACAAGCCATACTTTGGCAAGACCGTGAAGACTCCCGTCTTTGGCGTTGAGGTTCCTGTTCTTGCCCACCACCTTGCCCAACCAGACAAGGGCACAGGTATTGCCATGATTTGTACCTTCGGTGACGTCACCGACGTAATCTGGTGGCGTGAGCTTAACCTGATGACCCGTGCGGTCATCGGTTTCGATGGCCGCTTCATTACGGAAGCACCCGAAGGCCTCGAGTCACCAGAGGCACAGGCTGCTTACTCTGAACTCGCAGGCAAGACTGCTTTCAGCGCAAAGACCGCAATGGTCGAGATGCTCCAGGCATCCGGGGAGATGCTGGGCGACCCCGAACCCATCATGCACCCGGTGAAATTCTTCGAAAAGGGCGACAAGCCTCTTGAAATTGTCTCCACTCGCCAGTGGTATTTAGTCAATGGCGCCAAGGATGAGGAACTCAAGAAGAAGCTCATCGACCTGGGCCAGGAGATGTCTTGGCACCCCGACTTCATGCGAGTGCGCTACGAAAACTGGGTCAATGGCCTCAACGGCGACTGGCTAGTTTCCCGTCAACGCTTCTTCGGTGTTCCAATTCCTGTGTGGTATCCACTAGATGGTGACGGGAACCCCGTCTTTGACGAGCCCCTCATTGCTTCTCGTGAACAGCTACCCGTTGACCCTTCGACCGACGTTCCTTCCGGATACACCGAAGCTCAGCGCGGTGTCGCTGGAGGCTTCCAGGGTGAAGTAGATGTCATGGACACCTGGGCTACCTCAAGCCTGACGCCCCAGCTTGCTGGCGGTTGGGAACGCGATGAAGATCTCTGGAATCTCGTTTTCCCGTTTGATCTTCGCCCACAAGGCCAAGACATCATTCGCACCTGGCTCTTCTCAACAATGTTGCGTTCGGCCCTGCAGAACGGCGGCAAGCCATGGACCAATGCAGCCATCTCTGGCTTCATCGTGGATCCAGACCGTAAAAAGATGTCGAAATCCAAGGGCAACGTGGTCACTCCTGCAGACATGCTGGACCAGCACGGCTCAGATGCTGTTCGCTACTGGGCAGCCAGCAGCCGACTTGGCACCGATGCGGCCTTTGACCCACAGAACCCCACCCAGATCAAGATTGGTCGGCGCCTGGCTATCAAGCTGTTGAATGCGTCTAAGTTCATCCTGGGATTCAATGCACCCGCTGACACCGTGGTGACGAATCCTCTCGATCTCAGCATGCTGGAGTCCCTGCACAACGTTGTTCGCGAGGCCACCGAGGCTCTCGAGAACTATGACCATGCCAAGGCGTTGGAAGTCACCGAACACTTCTTCTGGACTTTTACCGATGATTACCTTGAACTCGTCAAGGAACGTGCCTATAACGAAACTCACCCCGAGCAGGCTTCAGCAGCTGCCGCTTTGAACAAGGCTCTGACTGTGTTCTTGCGTCTGCTCGCCCCTGTTTTGCCTTTCGCAGCTGAGGAAGCCTGGTCGTGGTTCCACGATGACAGCATCCACCGCGCTGCGTGGCCAGCTCCCGGTGATGACGTGATTGGTAATCCTGAGATTCTCAAGGCAGCATCTGAAGCATTGATTGGCATTCGACGCGCCAAGACCGACGCTAAAGCCAGCCAAAAGACGGAGGTTGTGGCTGCAACCATCTCGGCGCCTGAGGCTACTATTTCTCTGCTGGAAGCAGCACAAGGTGATCTCATGGCTACAGGTCGTATTGCTGAGCTCACATTTGCCGAGGCAACAGAGCTTGCCGTGACAAATATTGAGCTTGCCCCTGTTCCTGAAATAGCGGAATAACCGTGCAACTGGGTACTCGCTGGTTGGCTCACACTGTGCCACCACAGAACCTTGACCAGAAGGTCGCAGATGCAATTGCTGCGGTTGAGGGTGAATTGGTAAACCTATCCCAAGACACAAGCACGTGGAATTGGACCCTCACATACCTCGAGAACAGGCCCGTGGTTCAACTGGATGATGGAACTACCATCAGACTTCTCCACAATGGTCAGGTTTCTATCGAACTTGAGCAGTAGCCTTTATCTATGGCTAAAGAAACCTCAACAGCACCTCGTGACTGGACACTGACCCTTATCCTCTCCATCTTTGTGGGAACACTCGGCATTGACCGCATGTTCATTGGCAAGTGGGGTACGGGAATCCTCAAGCTCATCACCGGTGGTGGATTAGGCGTCTGGTGGATCATCGACATCATCATCATTGCCACAGGAAATATGCGCGATAAGTGGGGACGCGAACTCGTCAAGTAATTTCTCCTATAACCTCCACAGGCCCCCTCTGCATGCAGAGGGGGCCTGTGGCCTGGAAGGACTATTTATGCTTGGGCAGCAGCTTGCTGCTTGGCAATTTCGGCATGTACTTCTGTCATGTCTAAACCTTTTACTTGTGTAATCAGGTCTTCGAGAGCTGCAGGGGGTAAAGCACCGGCCTGCTGAAAGAGAAGAATGCTGTCGCGGAAGATCATCAAGGTCGGAATGGACTGGATACCAGCAGCGGCAGAAAGTGACTGCTGGGCCTCAGTGTCGACCTTTCCGAAGATGATGTCTGGGTTTTTTTCTGATGCAGCCTCAAACGTGGGCGCGAACATCTTGCATGGTCCGCACCAATCTGCCCAAAAGTCAACGACAACAATGCCGTTCTCCATAATGGTGGTGTCAAAGTTTTCAGAAGTGAGTTCTACAGAAGCCATGTGTCTATATTACACAAAATTTAGATACCCCTGGGGGTATATTAAAATTGTTATTGTTTGATTCTCCCAACAAAAGGAATCATGCGTCCCACCCGTGAAGCATAAGCACCATAGTCAGGGAATTTTGCGAATAATAATCGTTCTTCAAATCGAGCTTTATACGAAAGAGCGAGGACGAGTAATACGAATATAAAAATTGTGAGGAACGAACCAGCCGGGATAGTCAGGCCAAGACCAATAAGCAGTAATCCGAGATAGATGGGATGGCGAACAATGGCATACATTCCCGTTGTGCGAAGGGTTGCATCCTGCTTAGGGACCGGTGTCGCGGTCAAGGAATTTCCTAGGCTGACAATCCCAAATAACGTAATGGATAAACCAATCATCATCAGGATCAATGCTGTCGTACCCAACGCCTGCGGAATAGACCAAGCATCCCCGTGGGGCACCAAGACAATTGCAGCAAGCAATAAGAACTGCACAGCAACGAGAAAAATTCCTTTGGATTTGTCCGACATAAGACTTATCTTTCCCTAACGAAAGCTGTTCATGACAAACGCAACTTACGAAAATCAAGAAACAACCCCAAACCCTCGGCGCATCTGGGGAAAATTCGGAGAAATTGTTGAAGGCTACGACTTTGAGGTTTTCAATGAACGTGAAGTGAGAGCAAGCGCTGGCATTCTCTTCCTTGTTGGATTCACCGGTTATGTCATTGCATTTCTGACTCTTGACTTTCGCCTCGTACAGGCGTTTGCCATGTTCTTTATCTTTGACATGATCATTCGGCTGACCCTCAGCCCTAAATACTCTCCGTCAATGGCACTCGGTCGAATAGCGGTTTACTGGCAGCGGCCGGAATGGGTCAGCGCTCAACCGAAGCGATTAGCGTGGGGTCTTGGTATTGGACTTGCATTGACGACCTGTTTTGCAATGGGAAGACTTTTTGCTCCAACGTGGATCGTCATGACGATGTGCGGTATTTGCATGTCATTGCTTTTCTTGGAGACTGCTTTCGGAATTTGCGTAGGGTGCATGTTGCAACAGCGCTTCAGCAAGGAAAAGCCCCAGTTATGTCCAGGCGATTCTTGCAACTACACACCGGGTACATCAACTCATAGCTAGTTCATAGGGTTCTCATAGTTATTTCATATACCCCTGGGGGTATCTTGTAGTTATCCCGATAGAAAGTTGTTAGTCATGAAGAGATCAACCATCATCACAGCCTCAGTTCTTGCTGTAGTTATTGGCGCAGCTGGAGTAACGGCAGCCGTAGTGACGAGCGCTCCCCCTGCACCAGTTGCATCGTCTGAGAATCCTCAGCCCATGACTACCCAGGATGAAGCTCAAGAACTTGAGCAAGAATCTGAAATTGCAACTCAAGCTTCAAGCACCGATGACTTACTTCTGTATTTGATTGAAGAAGAGAAGTTAGCGCACGATGTCTACACAGTCCTTGGCGAAACTTGGGGTGGTAATACCTTCACCAATATCTTGGCTAGCGAATCAACTCACCAAGAGCAGGTACTCAGCCTCCTGAACACATATGGTCTTTCTGACCCTCGTTCAACCGAAATTGGAGTGTTCACTAATCCAGAACTTCAGGCACTCTACGACCAGCTGATCGCACAAGGCATGACGAGTCAGACAGAGGCATACAAAGTAGGCGTCCTTATTGAAGAGACAGACATTGCAGACCTGACCACAGCAATCAGCACCACAACGGATCCCGTCATCATTTCTACTTTGGAAAAACTGCGTAGTGCCAGCGAAAGTCACCTTGCTGCATTTAGCAAAAAACTATAAATGAGATAAAGAAATGGGTGCGCCAATCTGGCGCACCCATTTTTATTGTATTGAGGCTTTATATAAAGGCTTAAACCGAAGCTTTATTATTGAATTGCGAGTGATTTCGTCGATTTTTTCTCTTATTTCGACGATTTGGATGCCATTACCGGTACTAGAGTAAATAGTCGCACAGGGGATAAATCACCTGTGTTGATAGACGGCCTCAAAGAAGAGAGAAATTAATGCCCGAATCATTTGTCCCCGGTGGCGGATCCAAGATCGCACTGAAGCGAAATTTAGGTATGTGGGCCATTGTTGCTCTCGGCCTGGGTTACATGACGCCTACTGTGGTCTTTGACACCTTCGGTCTCGTTGCCGAAGGCACTAACAACGTTGTGCCACTGGCATACACCTTTGCTCTCATCGTGATGGTTTTCACCGCGATTAGCTACGGCAAGATGACCTCACAGTTCCCTTCTGCTGGTTCTGCTTATACCTACGCAAAGAACTCAATTCACCCGAACGTTGGTTTCGTCGTGGGTTGGACATCAATGCTCGACTACATGTTGCTTCCTTTGGTGAACATCATCATTGTCCGCAGCTACATGGAGTCTTTCTTCCCCGAGATTGATGGAGCAGTGTGGGTTATTCTCTTCACTCTTCTCGCAACAGGAATCATCTACTTCACAATGCGTGGCACATCGAATATCAACACAATCCTGTTGATCATCGCAATTGTGTCCATGATTGGTTTCGTAGCAGTTGTTATCGGCCAGCTCTTGGGTGGAGCAGGTCAAGGAACCCTCATCACACCCACACCATTCATTCACGAAGGTGTTGACCTTTCCGCAGTTCTGTTGGGTGCGACCATTGTGTGCTTCAGCTTCATTGGTTTCGATGCGGTAACGATGTACGTCGAAGAAGCACGCACCCCTCGCGTCGTTCCTCGTGCGATCATGCTCACCGTACTGATCGGTGGCGGTATCTTCATCATCACGTCATACTTCACACAGGCTCTCTTCCCCGACTGGAACGTTTTCGCGCCGGATGGAGATCGTCAGTATGTTGATGACTCAACTCTGCCTATCATTGGGGAGCTTGTAGGTGGCCAAACGATGAAGGTAATCCTGACCGCTGCTGGCTTTGCTGCAACAATCGCGTCACTACTCGCCTCACAGGCATCTGTGGCTCGCATGCTGCTGGTGATGGGACGTAACAACGTTCTTCCCAACAAGCTGTTTGGTTTCGTCAACAAGAAGACACAGACCCCAACCTTCAACGTTATTTTTGCTGGTGTTGTTTGTTTGACCGGTGTGGTTCTGACACTTGCTGACATCGTCCACTTCATTAACTTTGGTGCTCTTGTTGCATTTAGCTTCGTGAACATCTCAGTTATCGCCTGGTTCGCTATTCGCCAGGGCCGTCGCAAGACCGCTGGAGATATCTTCAAGTTCATCATTATGCCAACGCTTGGTCTGGCACTGACCATCATCCTGTGGGTCAACCTCTCCCCCGAGGCACTCACTGGTGGTTTGATCTGGGCAGCAGTTGGCATCATATACCTTGCTTTCCTCACCAAGGGATTCCGCAAGCAGGTAGCTGGCTTCGATGAAGCTCAGCCTGTGACCGGTTTCAACAAGGTTGTGAAGTAAAAAACCCTGAAAACAACTGTGGCCTCCACCAAAAGGTGGAGGCCACAGTTAGTTAAGCCGTAAACCGTGAGGCTTTATGACTTCTTGAGTTCTTCTGCAATCAAGAAGCTGAGTTCGAGCGACTGCATGTGGTTTAAACGTGGGTCGCAAAGGGATTCATAGCGAGTTGCGAGATCGTTCTCGTCAATCTGTTCGGAGCCACCAAGGCACTCGGTGACGTCGTCACCTGTGAGTTCAACATGCACGCCACCAGGGAATGTTCCCACCGCGCGGTGTGCTTCAAAGAAGCCCTTAACTTCGTCGACAACATCATCGAATCTTCGCGACTTATACCCATTAGGAGTCGTGATGCCATTGCCATGCATGGGATCAGTAATCCAGAGTGGGTTTGCATCGCTTGCCTTGACAGCTTCAAGAAGCGGAGGAAGTGCTTCTCGAATCTTTCCAGCTCCCATACGGGTAATGAAAGTCAAGCGACCAGGCTCGCGGTTGGGATCAAGCTTGTCAATGAGCTGCTTTACTGTGTCAACGTCAGTAGTGGGTCCAAGCTTCACACCGATGGGGTTACGTACTCGTGAGAGGAAGTCAACATGTGCACCGTCGAGTTCACGGGTACGTTCACCAATCCATACAAAATGTGCACTGGTGTTATATGGCGTACCAGTTCGAGAATCAATGCGGGTCATGGGGCGCTCATAATCCATGAGCAACGCTTCGTGTGAAACGAAGAACTCAGTTGTCTTGAGCGCATCAAAATCTGCACCACAGGCAGCCATGAACTTGATGGCACGATCAATTTCACTGGCTAATGCCTCATATTGAGCGTTAGCTGGGTTTTTTGCGAAACCTTGGTTCCAGCGGTGAACTTCACGTAGGTCAGCGAAACCACCTGTGGTGAAGGCGCGGATCAAGTTGAGTGTTGATACAGCTGTGTTGTATCCCTGAACA
>JBEGUL010000035.1:0-3103 GCA_041178865.1 Actinomycetota bacterium
CCGCGAGTGCTTCACCCACGTTATTGACAGAGTGCCAGGTCTTCCCTTGAGCCTCGGGGACTTGTGTCAAGGCAGCCTCAGTAAAGGTGCCGGCAGGACCGAGATAGCTATAAGCCGGTGCCGTCATTACTTTTTCTGAAGAACCCATGTCTCAAATGCTACCGGGGCTGACAAACTTAGCTTGTGACTAACCGCGCAGGAACCCAGGCCCTCCCTTCCGACCTCATCGATATCGATGCCCTCGTGAAGGCGTATTACGACCTCACCCCGGACATGAGCGTGCCCGAACAGCGCGTGGTCTTTGGCACGAGTGGCCACCGCGGATCGTCACTTAACTCTGCATTCAATGAGCAGCACATCCTCGCCACCACCCAGGCAATCGTGGAATACCGTGCCCTACAGGGCATTACCGGACCCTTGTTTATTGGTGCCGATACACACGGCTTGAGCCGCCCTGCCCAAGAAACGGCTCTCGAAGTTCTTGCTGCCAACGGCGTGCGCACGCTCAAGGATTCACGTGATGGGTTCACCCCGACCCCTGCTGTGTCACACGCAATCCTCGCCTATAACAACGCCGGTCACGCTGATGAAGCAGATGGCATTGTTGTTACCCCCAGCCACAACCCACCCCAAGATGGTGGCTTCAAATACAACCCACCACATGGTGGTCCAGCTGACGGTTCGGCCACGAACTGGATTGCCGCACGTGCAAATGAGCTGATTGAAGCAGGCCTGGTTGAGGTGAAGCGCACCAACCCCGAAGGTCTCATTGAGGAATATGACTTCCTCGAGCACTACGTTGCTGATCTCGAGAACGTCATCGACATGAAAGCAATCGCCGAGTCGGGCGTTCATATCGGTGCTGATCCCCTCGGTGGCGCTTCTGTTGCATATTGGGCTTCCATCAAGGATCGTTACAACCTCAACCTCACCGTGGTGAACCCCAACGTCGACCCTGCCTGGTCATTCATGACCTTGGACTGGGACGAAAAGATTCGCATGGATCCTTCCAGCCCCAACGCCATGGCCTCCCTCATCTCCAAGCGCCACGACTTTGACGTGCTCACCGGAAATGACGCTGACGCTGACCGCCACGGCATTGTCACTCCTGATGCCGGGTTGATGAACCCCAACCACTTCCTTGCTGTGGCTATTGAATATCTCTTTGCTAACCGTCCCGGTTGGCGTCAGGATGCGCGCATTGGCAAGACTTTGGTTTCCAGTTCCATGATCAACTTCGTGGCTGACGGCTTAGGCCGTGTGCTGTGGGAAGTGCCCGTGGGCTTCAAATGGTTTGTCCCTGGACTCGTTGATGGTTCTGTCGGTTTCGGCGGCGAAGAAAGCGCGGGGGCGTCGTTCTTGCGCAAGGACGGCACCGTCTGGACTACTGACAAAGACGGCATCATTCTTGCTCTGCTGGCTTCAGAGATCATTGCCGTCACTGGCAAAACACCTTCTGTTCTCTATAAAGAATTGACCGTGCGCTTTGGTGACCCTGCCTATGCCCGCGTTGACGCTGCAGCAGACCGCGAAGCCAAGGCTCGCCTGGGCAAGCTCAGCGGTGATGACATCACCGCAACCGAGCTTGCGGGCGATCCGATCATTGCCAAACTTTCTCACGCTCCCGGCAATGGTGAAGCTATTGGCGGCGTGAAGGTGGAAACCGAGTTTGCCTGGTTTGCAGCACGTCCCTCCGGAACAGAGGACGTATACAAAATCTACGCAGAGTCTTTCAAGGGCCCTGAACACCTCAAGCTGGTACAGGCAGAGGCCAAGAAGATTGTCGACGCTGCGCTGCAGGCTTAGTAGGTAGGAGCTGGCTCGAGGCCGAAGAATTCCTCGAGGGTGGCTATGCCGTTGTTGTGCATCGCGGTTGACACCTCTGTGCCGACATAGCGATAGTGCCACGGCTCAAATTCATAACCCGTGATGTGTTCTGAACCCAGTTGGTAACGCAAAATAAATCCGTATTGCCAGGCATTAGCTGCCAGCCACTGCCCTGCGGCAGTGTCGGCAAAACAGGTATACAAAGCACACCCGCTACCGTCATCTAAATCAACTGCAAGTCCCGTTTGGTGCTCTGAGTGGCCAGGCTTGGCAGAGTATTGGTTTGCCCTTTCTTCACCATCTCGGGCCACGAAGTTGTTATACGTCTGTTCTTGAGTGGCATAGCTTCGATACCCGCTGAGAATTGTCATCCAGATTCCCGCTGCAGAAGCATCCGTGCCCAGTCGCTCTAGCGCAGTTGCTGCCTCTGCACGCAAGAGGCGTCCGTTGGGGTTTCCCACCACTCCAGGAACAACCATGTCTGACGCTTCGTAATCCAACGGGTTCACAGGGCGGTGTTTATTTGCGACCACCGTGATGGAGCCTGGGTCGACCAGGTTATATGTCGGTGTGGGAGTCGGGGTAGGTGTTGGGGTGGGTGTTGCCGTGGTCGTGGGCGTTGCGGTTACGGTTGGCGTTGGCATCGGCGCCGATCCACATGCAGTCAACACAAGAACTCCGGCGGTCAGCACTGTGAGCCGTATCACCCAGGAATTCTTCACCGTCTCAGGATAACTGTCCCAGTTCGGAATAAACGGGCAGGGGTATAGCGTTGAGAAGTACACGGGATGTTGTTCCCCGTGAACTCTTCCCCCTACTTTGACGTTAGAAGTTGTATGTCTAAAACAGATGCTCGCGCACTTGGCGAATCGATCATGACTAAGAGAGAAATCCTTCTTGTCATGATCGGACTCATGTCCGGCATGTTCCTATCTGCACTGGATCAGACCGTGGTCAGCACGTCGATGCGCACTATTGCTGATGACTTGGACGGTATGTCTCTGCAGGCCTGGGTCACCACTGCCTACATGATCATGTCGACCATCTCGACTCCGCTTTATGGCAAGCTCAGTGACATCTTCGGTCGTCGCCCGCTATTCATCATCGCAATCTCAGTTTTCGTCCTTGGATCGCTTCTTGCAGGTACCGCAGACACGATGTATCAACTTGCTGGTTACCGCGCAATTCAGGGTCTGGGTGCCGGTGGTTTGATGGCGCTTCCGCTAGCCATCATGGGTGACATGCTCGCGCCGCGTGAGCGCGCAAAGTACCAGGG
>JBEGUL010000036.1:0-7046 GCA_041178865.1 Actinomycetota bacterium
CGAAAGCTTTTTACTTGCTTATGCCGATGCAGATATTTCTGCCCAGGCCCAAGCAGGCGCTGGCTCACTCCTCATTCCCTCAACGACAGATGTGATTACTCCCCTGGTGTTGAGTGATTCAGCCGCTACACCAGCACCAACCGAGACTCCTCTGCCACGTGCGGAGCCTCTTTTTACCCCCACTTTGAACAATGTTGCCTGGCCAGCGAGCAACGCAGTTATTGGCTCTGACCTGGGTATTTTTACTGCCAGCGGGCTGACTACGGGAATTTTTTCCTCCGCAAATGTGTTGGGGGCGAACACCTCTTTCGGCGTTGTCTCAGGGCTTCCCAGCGTAGTGACCTTGAACGGTCTGAGCTCCGCGGTGAACAATAACGATGTTTCTCGTGCCGCGTCCTACTTGGCCGCAGCGGCTCAAGACGAGGCCGCAGCGGGGCGAACGTATGCTGCATTGCCACGTGAAACATTCAGCATTACCGGGCTGACCAAACTTGGTGTGACATTGGACACTCTTGCTGCACAGGCCTGGGTCACTTCCGGAACAGTTGCTGGCGGAATGTCTTCTGCGAGCGCGGAGCTCGAGATTGTTGATTCTCCTGAATCTTCGCAGCGTATTTCTCTGGTGAGCAGTCTTCTGGCCCGCAATGCTGCTGTGACCTCGTTCTCCACAATTGCCGAAGATCCCAGCCTGATTACAAGCCCTGCTTCGAGAGATCTTGCCGCTGTTCTTTCAGTTGGCTGGCTGGGTAATTCAGAATGGGCCTCGGCTGTGACGGAGAGTTTGACTGCTAGCCAGAAGATCCTGAACTCTGTCTCTGTTGTGACCAGCAGCACCATCAACATGGTGGGCGGTCAGGCAAATATCCCCATCTCGGTAATGAACTCTTTGCTTCAGCCGGTGACCGTTGTTGTGAATGCAGACCCTAACAATGCCCGTCTAATTGTTACTGGTTCTGAAAAGATCACTATTCAGCCGGAATCCCAAGCAAAGGCTCAAATTCCTGTTCAGGCTCAGGTCAGCAACGGCAGCTCAATCCTGACCGTCAGCCTGCAGTCGGTTGATGGGGTGCCTATAGGTGAAGCTGTTGCAATC
Source organism: Actinomycetota bacterium (assembly GCA_041178865.1). Taxonomy (GTDB): domain Bacteria; phylum Actinomycetota; class Actinomycetes; order Actinomycetales; family Microbacteriaceae; genus Aurantimicrobium. The sequence continues at coordinate 1,094 of JBEGUL010000036.1, forward strand.
CCAGTCAATGTGCGTGCCGACTGGGAAACATGGGGCCTTGGCGCTGTTGCCTTGGCTTTCGTGGGACTGCTCACTGCTGGTGTGATTAGAACTGTCCGCCGCAGAAAAAACGCTAATTCTGTAGCTCGATAAAGAGCAGTGCAGAATTCACCAGATTTTCACCTGTACAACCGCACATTTCACCGGCTTTCGGGAATATCCGCCGAGTAGACTGGGTTTACTTCTGTGCCTGTATTTCAGGCATTCTCATTCCTTTTCTAGGAGTTTTCGTGCGTCAAGTCATCATTATTGGTTCGGGTCCAGCTGGGTATACCGCTGCGATCTATGCTGCCCGCGCAAACTTCAAGCCATTGGTCATTGCTTCCTCTGTGGAAGCCGGTGGCGAGTTGATGAACACCACCGAGGTTGAGAACTTCCCCGGCTTCCCCGAAGGCATCATGGGCCCAGAGCTCATGATGAAGATGCAGGAACAGGCTGAGAAGTTCGGTGCTGAGATTCTGATGGATGACGTCATCAGTGTTGAGCTATCTGGCGACATCAAGCGTGTCACCACCGGTGGTGGCCAGGTTTTTGAAGCGCTCAGCGTGATTTATGCAACTGGTTCTGCCAACCGCAAGCTCGGACTTCCAGATGAAGACCGCCTATCCGGCCACGGTGTTTCCTGGTGTGCAACCTGCGATGGCTTCTTCTTCCGCCAGAAGACCGTTGCCATCGTCGGCGGTGGCGACTCCGCTATGGAAGAAGCTAACTTCCTCACTCGCTTTGCGGACAAGGTGTATGTCATTCACCGTTCTGAGACCCTACGTGCATCGAAGATCATGCAAGATCGTGCAAAGGCAAACCCCAAGATCGAATTCCTGTGGAATTCAGCAATTGACTCTCTCAATGGCGCTGAAGCTCTCACCGGTGTCACCATCAAGAACACCGTAACGGGTGAACTGAGCGAGGTGGAGCTCCAGGGATTGTTCATTGCCATTGGTAATGACCCTCGCACTCAGCTCATTCACGGCCAGTTGGACCTCGCACCTGAGGGAACTGTTGCTGTGAAGGGTCGTACGTCCAAGACCAACCTCACGGGCGTCTTTGCTGCCGGTGACGTTGTTGACCCCACCTACCGCCAGGCAGTTACTGCCGCGGCCAGCGGAACAGTGGCTGCACTTGATGCAGAGCACTACCTCCAATCACTTCCTGCCGAAACTCTCGCGCAGGCCGAAAACAACTAATTCCGTATTTTCTAAGGAGAAATCATGTCTGCAGCACCCGCAGTAACTGACGCAAGCTTCGACGCCGACGTCCTCAAGAGTGGAAAGCCTGTTCTCGTTGACTTCTGGGCTGAATGGTGTGGCCCCTGCCGCGCAGTGGGACCCATCCTCGACCAGATTCGTGCTGAGCACGGTGACAAGATCGAAATCGTCAAGCTCAACGTGGACGAGAACCCTCAGACCGCGATGACCTACCAGATCACCTCGATTCCTGCGATGAAGGTATTCGTCAACGGCGAAGTCACCAAGACCATCATTGGGGCCAAGCCCAAGCCAGCACTCGAGCACGACCTCGCTGACTACATCGGCTAAATTGCTTCCTTCGATGGCCGCCTGAGTCTCTCGGGCGGCCATCGGCATTTAACCCCCATTAATCACAACTACGATTGAATGCGTGGGCGAGAAAATCGAGACTGGTCAAGGAATCAACCTTGACCCCTGGTTCAATCACTACGCCAGCCGTTCTGCAGGGTTGAGCGCCTCTGAAGTGCGCGCCCTTTTTGCGGTGGCCTCTCGACCCGAAGTTGTTTCTCTTGCCGGCGGCATGCCTTACGTTCGTGCACTTCCTGAGTCTCTCGTCAATGGTGCTCTCGAAAAGGTCATGAAAGACAATGGCCCGATGGCTATGCAATATGGCTCGGGCCAAGGTGTTCCTGCATTGCGAGAACAAATCCTGGAAATTATGTCCCTAGAAGGCATCTCTGCTTCAGTTGATGACGTTGTCGTCACCACCGGAAGTCAGCAGGCTTTGGATCTCGTAACCAAGTTGTTTATCGATCCAGGTGACGTGATTCTGGCGGAAGCACCCAGTTATGTGGGGGCTATTGGCGTTTTCCGCAGCTACCAAGCAGATGTTGTGCACGTTCTGATGGATGAGAACGGTCTCATTCCAGAGAAACTGCGTGAGGCAATCGCTGAGGTAAAGGCTTCGGGCCGCACCATTAAGTTCCTGTACACGATCCCAAACTTCCATAACCCTGCCGGTGTGACCCTCTCGGCTGAGCGTCGTCCCGAGATTCTGGAGATCTGCCAGAGCAATGGCATTCTCATCCTGGAAGACAATCCTTACGGCCTGCTTTCCTTCGAAGAAGATGTTCCTCCGGCTATTCGCTCTCTCAATGATGACGGCGTGATCTATTTAGGGTCATTCTCGAAGACGTTGGCTCCCGGATTCCGCGTGGGCTGGGCTCTTGCCCCCCACGCCATTCGCGAAAAGCTGGTTCTGGCTGCCGAAGCAGCCATTTTGTGTCCCAGTTCATTTAGCCAGATGGTGATCTCTGAATACCTGAGCCAAGCGGACTGGAAGGGTCAGATTGAAACCTTCCGAGGTGTCTATAAAGAGCGACGCGATGCCATGCTCGAGGCTCTCGAAGAGCACCTGCCCGACCTGAGCTGGAATGTGCCCAACGGTGGCTTCTATATCTGGTGTTCACTGCCTGAAAGCCTTGATTCCAAGGCAATGTTGCCTCGTGCAGTGACGGAACTGGTTGCCTACACCCCTGGTACTGCGTTCTTCGCAGACGGCGGCGGACGTCAAAACCTCCGCCTGTCCTTCTGCTACCCCACCCCCGAGAACATCAAGATCGGTATCCGTCGTCTTGCCACAGTTATTCGTGGAGAACTTGACCTACTTGCAGACTTTGCTGGCACCGGTTCATTGACAGCTGCCGCAGGCGACGACAACGTCATTGCACCACCACCTGACCTGAGCTAAGAACACGAGGCTATTTATGTCATCTCTCAACATCGCGGTTCTTTCCGGTGGTATTTCGCACGAGCGTGAGGTTTCTTTGCGTTCAGGTCGTCGTGTTGCCGATGCACTCACCTCTCGTGGTCACAATGTCACGATCATTGATCCTGATGCCTCTCTTTTTGCCACGCTCAAGAACCTCAAGCCTGATGTGGTTTGGCCAGCACTGCACGGTTCCAGTGGCGAAGACGGTGCCATTCTTGACCTGCTGCGCGCAGCTCGTTTCAATTACGTTGGGCCCTCAGCAGCCGCTGCTCGTCTGGCCTGGTCAAAGCCCGTCGCCAAAACTTTGGTCTCACGCGCTGGCGTGAGAACAGCGCCTTCTCTCACTGTTGCACGTGAAGCATTCCGTGAACTTGGTGCTGGCTCAGTTTTGGAATTAATTGCCTCTGAACTGGGAAATCATGTCGTGGTGAAGCCTGCTTCAGGCGGTTCTGCACAGGGTGTTTCGATTGTGACCAAGGCAGAAGATCTTCCTCGTGCCATGGTGGATGCCTTCACCTACAACGATGTCGCTCTCGTAGAGAAGTTCATTGCAGGCACTGAAGTGGCCGTCACGGTCACAGACGGCCCGACTGGGGCTACTGCCCTGCCTGCGGTAGAAATCGTCCCTCTAGATGGCGTTTACAGCTTCGAGGCCCGCTACAACGCGGGTGAAACGACTTTCTTCGTGCCCGCGCGGGTCTCAGAAGAAGTGTCAGCAAAGATTTCTGCCACTGCGGTGGCTGTGCACGAGACCCTGGGTCTTTCTCAGCTCTCACGCATTGACTTGATCGTGGATGAAGCTGGCGAAGCCTGGTTCCTCGAAGCAAACTCCCTGCCAGGCCTGACAGAAACCTCGAGTGCTCCACTTGCTATCGAAGCTTCCGGTGTTGAGCTGGGTCAGCTCTACGAAGCACTCGCTCGCGCGGCAGTGAACTAGGAAGTTACCTGCCCACGTTTCACGTGGAAACTAGTTCTGGCCGAACGGGGTTTCACCAAGTTCGGTGAGGATCCGGTTGAGGTCACCGATGGTGGCAAATTCGATGCTGATCAGGCCTTTTTTTGCGCTGAGGGCGATTTTTACACGAGTGTCGAGGCGATCTCCGAGGCGTTCGGCAATCTCATCGAGGTGACCACGGCGGGTGCCAGCAGTGGGCTTGGGCTTCTTCGCCGTGGGAGCCTCACCGGCAAGAGCTTCAGCTGCGCGAACCGAGAGGTCCTCGTTGACAATCTTGTCTGCCAGACGCTGCATGGCTTCGGGGTCGCCCACGGCAAGAATTGCGCGGGCATGACCTGCACTGAGAACACCGGCTGCTACGCGCTTCTGAACTAAAGGTGGCAGGCGGAGTAAACGAATGGTGTTCGAGATCTGGGGGCGTGATCGACCAATACGCTCAGCGAGCTGTTCTTGGGTAATACCAAAGTCAGCCATGAGTTGTTGATAAGCAGATGCTTCTTCGAGTGGGTTCAGTTGTGAACGGTGGAGGTTCTCCAGCAGAGCGTCACGAAGCATGTCTTCATCAGCCGTGTCACGGATGATGACAGGAATCTGCTCAAGGCCCACTTCCTTCGACGCACGCAGACGTCGCTCACCCATGATGAGTTCAAAGTTCTCTGAGCCAGGGATGCTGCGCACCACGATGGGCTGCAGGATTCCGATTTCGCGGATGCTGTGAACCAGCTCAGCAAGATCCTCGGGGTTGAAAACCTTGCGGGGCTGCTGGGGGTTGGGAACAACGAGGTTGGGAGAGATGAAGGCTAGTCGTGCGCCGGGAACCTCGAGGAGGTTGGCGTCATTGTTCTCAATCACAGAAATGGCACCCGTGCCAACCTGGTCGGGGAAGAAAACATCGACAGGACGTTCGGTTGTGGGGGCCGTGGGAATGAGTGAGCCAATGCCGCGGCCGAGACCGGTGCGCTTATTCGTTGCCATGGGTGGCCTCCTGTGTCGTGGTGCTGGCAGCTCCGGGTGCTCCGCGGAGAGCAATCTCGTGGGCTGCTTCGATATAAGAAATAGATCCAACAGACATGGTGTCGTAACTGACGACGGTCTGGCTATAGCTGGGGGCTTCAGAAACACGAACGGCGCGAGGGATAACGGCGTTCAGCACCTGCTGGGGGAAGTGCTGGCGAACATCAGCTGCCACTTCGTGGGCCAAGCGGGTGCGGCTATCAAACATGGTCAGCAAAATAGTGGAGACCTGAAGATACGGGTTCAAACCCTGGTTAATCATCTCGATAGTACTCAAGAGCTGAGTAAGTCCCTCGAGTGCGTAATACTCACACTGAATGGGAATGAGAACTTCACGAGCTGAGCTAAATGCGTTGATGGTGAGCAAGCCCAACGAAGGGGGGCAATCAATAAAGACATAGTTGTAGTCGTTGCCTGGTTCATTAAAGAACTGCTCGAGTGCGTCGCGGAGTAAATACTCACGGCGTTCAATGGAGAACATCTGAATTTCGGCACCCGCAAGATCCAGATTGGAAGGAGCGCAGTAGAGCTCGCCTTCCTCGGTGCTCTTCTGAATGACGGAGCTCAGCGCCTTACCTTCGACCAACACGTCGTAGATGCTGGGGATATCGCCGTGGTGGTCTACTCCGAGCGCTGTGGAAGCATTTCCCTGTGGATCGAGGTCAATGACCAGCACCTTTGCGCCAAAGCGGGCCAGCGCTGCAGCAATGTTCACCGTTGTGGTGGTTTTGCCCACTCCGCCCTTTTGATTAGACACCGTGAAAACACGTGGTCGTGTTGGAAGCGGGGGAGCTGGCTGATCCAGAATGCGGCGACGGGCTGTCAAATCACTGAGTTCGCGCGCCAAGGGGGAATCGACGCCACTGAGAGACGTATCAATCGATTCTTCTGGATGTTTCACGTGAAACCTTTGGATCAAACAAGTGTGGAACGAGGTCTACTCAACTGTAGCCCGAACCACCCTCGTTACTTCATCGAGGAGTCCCT
>JBEGUL010000037.1:0-23422 GCA_041178865.1 Actinomycetota bacterium
AAGGTCTCGAGCTCAGCTGAGCAGAAGATCGTCGCCGCTGGTGGTTCAATCAAGTAACCACTTGCTGGTTGCGCAAACGTAGCGTTGCTGGCTCCCCTTCGGGGGAGCCAGTGCGCGTTACACCAAGATTTACAGGAGTCATTTGTGATTAGTGCAGTAGTACGTATTTTCCGTACTCCAGATTTGCGCCGCAAGATTGGCTTCGCGCTGGGCATTATTGCCCTCTTCCGCTTGGGATCGTTTATCCCCAGCCCATACGTTGACTTCGGTAACGTGCAGGCATGTTTGAACGCGAACCAGAACACCTCTGGTCTCTATGAGCTCGTCAACCTCTTCTCCGGTGGCGCACTGCTCCAGCTGAGTATCTTTGCTCTGGGCATCATGCCCTACATCACCGCTTCGATCATTGTGCAGCTTCTGCGCGTGGTCATCCCTCACTTTGAGACGCTGCACAAGGAAGGTCAGGCTGGCCAGTCCAAGCTGACCCAGTACACCCGCTACCTCACCATTGCGCTCGGTGTTCTGCAGTCCACCACACTCATCACCGTTGCTCGCTCCGGTGCATTGTTTGGAACAAACTCCACTCCTGAATGTACTCAGCTGCTCACCAACGACGCCTGGTACGCCATCTTGCTCATGGTTATCACCATGACCGCAGGTACTGGTCTGATTATGTGGATGGCAGAGCTCATCACTGAGAAGGGAATCGGTAACGGAATGTCGTTGCTGATCTTCACCTCGATCGCAGCTGGTTTCCCTCGCTCACTCGGAAACGTTTTCGCAGCACGCGGTTTGAACACTCTGCTCATCGTTCTGGCCATGGGCTTGTTGGTCATCATTGCTGTTGTCTTCGTGGAGCAGTCACAACGACGCATCCCAGTTCAGTACGCCAAGCGCGTGGTGGGGCGTCGTACTTACGGTGGAAACAACACCTACATCCCGATCAAGGTAAACCAGGCCGGTGTGGTCCCCGTGATCTTCGCTTCCTCCTTGCTTTACTTACCCGCACTGATTGCTCAGTTCAACCAGCCTGCTGCTGGTCAGCAGCCTGCTGAGTGGGTTACCTGGATTTCCACCTACCTGGTTAAGACCGACCAGCCTTCCTACATGATCATGTTCTTCTTGCTGATCGTGGGCTTCACCTACTTCTATGTCGCTATTACCTTCAACCCTGAAGAAGTAGCGGACAACATGAAGAAGTACGGCGGATTCATTCCCGGTATTCGTGCCGGTCGCCCCACTGCGGAATACCTGGACTACGTCTTGACCCGCATTACTCTTCCCGGATCTTTGTACCTCGGTTTAGTCGCAATCCTGCCTTTGATTGTTCTGGCCTTCGCCGGGGCGAACACAGACTTCCCGTTTGGCGGAACCTCAATTTTGATTGTTGTGGGTGTGGGGCTGGAGACTGTTAAGCAGATTGATTCTCAGCTGCAGCAGCGGCACTACGAAGGGCTCTTACGCTAATGACGGGAACTCGCCTGCTACTCATCGGTCCTCCCGGCGCAGGCAAGGGTACGCAAGCAGCCATTCTGGCTGACACGTACAACATCCCCGCCATTTCCACCGGAGACATCTTCCGTGCAAACGTGAAGAATGAAACTCCTCTAGGCCTCGAAGTCAAAGCCATCATGGCTCGCGGTGAGTACGTTCCGGACTCTCTCACCAACGCCATTGTGGAAGACCGCCTGCACGAAGCAGATGCTGTATCTGGCTTTCTTCTCGATGGCTACCCTCGCACCATTGACCAGGTGAACGAACTTGACCGCATGCTTTCTGCAGACGGTAAGGCACTTGACGCTGTTGTCTTGATCACCGCTGACACCGATGTGGTGGTTGGTCGTCTTCTCAAGCGCGCAGAAATTGAAGGCCGTGCTGACGATACCGAAGAGGTCATCCGTCACCGTATGTCTGTCTATGAAGAGCAGACCGCTCCTTTGATCAACACCTACTCTGCACGTGACCTCGTGGTCACCGTGGATGGCCTCGGTGCGGTGGAAGAAGTCACCGCCCGCATCGTTGCTGCCCTGGCAGTCAAGGGCATTCAGGCCTAAGCCTGCTTCTGATGGGTTTCCGCACCAACATTTATAAGTCCCCAGCTCAGCTGAGGTTGATGGTGGAACCTGGTTTGATTACCGCGGCAGCACTTGATGCAGCTCGCCCCCTCATTCGTGCGGGTGTCTCCACTCTCGAAATCGACGCTGCTGCAGAGAAAGCTATTCGCGACCTTGGTGGCGAACCCAACTTCATGCTTGTTCCTGGTTACCGCCACACCGTGTGTGCCTCGGTGAATGACGAAGTCGTTCACGGCATTCCTGGTGGACGTATCCTCGAGCCTGGTGACATTGTCTCCATCGATGCGGGTGCGCAATACAAGGAATGGAATGGCGATTCCGCCATCACAGTGGTTGTTCCTGACCCCAGCCGTCCAGAAGTTGTCGCCGAGCGTGAACAGCTTTCCAAGATCACCGAGGGTTCCCTCTGGGCAGGTATTGCACGCCTGGCCAAGGCAAAGTATCTCAACGAGGTCGGCGACGCTATCCAGGGATACATCGAACTGGAAGGCCAGAAGGTTGGCCACCGCTACGGCATCCTGACCGATTACATCGGCCACGGGATTGGTCGCGAGATGCACGAAGCTCCTCCGGTGTTCAATTACCGCGTGAAGCAAAAGGGTCCTGAAGTAAAGCCGGGTCTTGTTGTTGCGATTGAGCCCATGGTCGTCATGGGCAAGATCGATACCTATGTGGGCGAAGATGACTGGACCGTCATCACCGAAGACGGTGGCATGGCCTCGCACTGGGAACACTCGGTTGCCGTGCACAAGGATGGCATCTGGGTGCTCACCGCACATGACGGTGGAGCAGCTGGTTTGGCACCTTTCGGGGTCGTCCCGACTCCCATTGCCTAAATCCCAGTTGGATTTCTGCGGGAATATCACATAAGCTTGGACTTTGGTGTCTGTTGCCATGCCTTTGGCGTGTCGTCAGAAATCATTTTGCATCCGCAAGACCAGTAATCCCCAATAAAGCGATAAGTGAGTTATGGCCAAAAAAGACGGCGTCATCGAGATCGAAGGTTCGATCACCGAAGCGTTGCCCAACGCTATGTTCCGCGTTGAGCTGACTAATGGCCACAAGGTTCTTGCCCACATCTCGGGCAAGATGCGCCAGCACTACATCCGAATCCTCCCTGAGGACAAGGTCATCGTAGAGCTCAGCCCTTACGACCTCACCCGTGGACGTATCGTCTACCGCTACAAATAAGGGTTGCTGAGAAGTAACGGCCTGTTTTACAGGTACGAAGACAGCGAAAAAGGAAAGAACAATGAAGGTAAACCCCAGCGTTAAGAAGATCTGTGACAAGTGCAAGGTCATCCGTCGCCACGGCAACGTCATGGTGATCTGCGAGAACCCTCGTCACAAGCAGCGCCAGGGCTAGTCGAAAGACTCCCACAAATTTTCACTCGCAAGAGTGATCTCGCGGTTCGCCGCAACAACTAAAAAAAGTATTTCCAAGAACTTACGTCAGTAAGGGACACCTACGGTTGGAGGCCGTGGCACCGGAAATGCTCCACACCTCCACTACACACAAGGAGATGCCACCATGGCACGTCTTGCCGGAGTAGACATTCCCCGCGAAAAGCGCGTGGAAGTTGCACTGACATACATTTACGGCGTCGGACGCACGCGAGCACTTAAGACTCTCGCCGACACCAAGATCAGCGGAGACATCCGCGTCAAGGACCTCACCGACGACCAGCTGGTCGCACTGCGTGACTACATTGAAGCTACTTTCCGCGTTGAGGGTGACCTCCGCCGTGAAGTACAGGCTGATATCCGCCGCAAGGTTGAGATCGGTAGCTACCAAGGTATTCGTCACCGTAAGGGTCTTCCTGTCCACGGACAGCGCACCAAGACCAACGCGCGTACCCGCAAGGGACCAAAGCGTACCGTCGCCGGCAAGAAGAAGGCTAAGTAATCCGCTTCGCGGGTTTTAGCCCCCTCATTAGGTTTTAGGAGAAATCATGGCAGCACCTAAGTCGGCAGTTCGCAAGCCGCGTAAAAAGGACAAGAAGAACGTTGCTGTGGGCCAGGCCCACATCAAGAGCACGTTCAACAACACCATCGTGTCAATCACTGACACCACTGGTGCAGTAATCAGCTGGGCATCGTCTGGCCAGGTTGGCTTCAAGGGTTCACGTAAGTCGACCCCTTTCGCCGCACAGCTCGCAGCTGAGTCTGCAGCACGCCAGGCACAAGAGCACGGCATGAAGAAGGTAGACGTTTTCGTCAAGGGCCCCGGCTCTGGTCGTGAAACTGCAATCCGTTCGCTTCAGGCCGCTGGCCTCGAGGTTGGCTCGATTTCCGATGTGACCCCACAGGCTCACAACGGTTGCCGTCCACCTAAGCGTCGCCGCGTTTAGTCTTTCCCCCCGTTTTAACAACTCAATAACCCCGCTCACGCAAGTGTCATATATCGGACACTTAGCCGAAAGGAACACATAGTGCTCATTGCACAGCGCCCCACGCTTTCCGAAGAGAACATCTCTGAATTCCGTTCACGTTTCATCATTGAACCGCTGGAACCTGGCTTTGGTTACACCTTGGGTAACTCCATGCGTCGTACCCTGCTCTCCAGCATCCCTGGTGCAGCAGTAACCAGCATCCGTCTGGATGGCGTACTCCACGAGTTCTCCACCATTCCTGGTGTTAAAGAAGATGCAACTGAAATCATCCTGAACATCAAGTCTCTGGTTGTTTCCAGCGAGCACGACGAGCCCATCACCGCTTACCTCCGTAAGCAGGGTTCCGGTGTTGTTACCGCTGCAGACATCTCCGCACCTGCAGGTGTTGAGATCCACAACCCTGAGCTCGTGATCGCAACCCTGAACGACAAGGCAAAGTTCGAACTCGAACTCACCATCGAGCGTGGCCGCGGCTACGTCTCCGGTAGCCAGAACCGTTCCGAGTTCTCCGAAGCAGGTCAGATTCCTGTTGACTCGATCTACTCTCCAGTACTCAAGGTGACCTACCGCGTCGAGGCAACTCGTGCCGGTGAGCGCACTGACTTCGACCGCCTGGTCGTTGACGTTGAGACCAAGCAGGCCATCACTCCTCGTGACGCAATGGCTTCTGCTGGACGCACCCTGACCGAACTCTTCGGTCTGGCACGCGAGCTCAACACTGCTGCTGAAGGTATCGAGATCGGTCCTGCACCAGTTGACGCAGTTCTCAGCTCTGAGCTGTCGATTCCTGTTGAAGACCTCGACCTCTCTGTTCGTTCCTACAACTGCCTCAAGCGCGAAGGCATCAACACCGTCTCTGAGCTCGTAGCTCTGTCTGAGACTCAGTTGATGAACATCCGCAACTTCGGTCAGAAGTCGGTCGACGAGGTTCGCGACAAGCTCATCGAAATGGGTCTGTCACTCAAGGATTCTGTCCCCGGATTTGACGGAGCACACTTCTACGGTGGCTTCGACGAAGACGAGAACATCTAAGCGACTGTCTTCATAGACACGTCACAGTATTGATTTACGGAGATATAAAAAATGCCTACCCCAACTAAGGGTCCTCGCCTCGGAGGCGGTCCTGCACACGAGCGCTTGATGCTCGCGAACATGTCCGTTTCTTTGTTCACTCACAAGTCGATCAAGACCACTGAGACCAAGGCTAAGCGCCTGCGTCCCGTGGCTGAGCGTCTCATCACGTTTGCAAAGCGTGGAGACCTTCACGCACGTCGCCGTGCGCTGTCGATCCTGCGTAACAAGGAAGCTGTTCACATCCTTTTCGCTGAAATTGCTCCTCTGGTTGCTGAGCGTGAGGGTGGCTACACCCGCATCACCAAGCTCGGTTACCGCAAGGGTGACAACGCTCCTCTCGCACAGATCGAGCTCGTGCTCGAGCCTGTCAACAAGAAGCCTGCAAAGGCTAAGCCTGCTAAGGCAGAGGCTCCCAAGGCTGCTGCTCCTGTAGCAGCTGAGGTTGTTGAAGAAGTTGTTGTTGACGAGGTGACCGAAGAGGTCGTCGTTGACGCTGCTGGCGAAGCTGAAGTTGAAACCGTTGTTGAAGAGACCGTTGCAGAGGTTGTTGAAGAAGCACCTGCTGCTGACGAAGCTACTGAAGAAGAAGCTAAGTAGTCCTTCGCAAGAACAGATACGAAACCCCAGTGCTTCGGCACTGGGGTTTCGTCGTTAAACCTTGAGTAGCTCAAAGACTTTAGACTCGAAGACGTGAATACCGAGGAAACCGCCATCGACGAAGGTTCTGTTGAACCCGTCGAAGACGACTTTTCCGACCTCGTTCCTGCTGAAGGCATCGTGCGGGTGCGCATCGACTTTGGCTATGACGGCACAGATTTTGCCGGCTGGGCAAAACAACCAGGCCTGCGCACCGTGGAAGACACCCTGGAGCAAGCCTTTGCTCAGGTGTTGCGTATGGAGGTCTCGCCCCGCATCGTGGTGGCTGGTCGCACCGACGCCGGCGTTCACGCTGCTGCGCAGGTTGCCCACGTAGATATTCCACTGGAACAACTCATTCGGGTTTCTTATTCACGCTTGGAACGTCGCGAACTACAGGAGCAGGGCGGCATTCCTTTCGTAGATGGCATTGCCCAGATTCCCCAGTCCATGCTGCACGCTCTGCTTCGTCGGGCGAACGGCTCGATCGGTCGCGGTGCAGATGTCGTGATCAACACTGTCGTGGTCGCCCCTGCGGGCTTTGACGCACGCTTCTCTCCATTGGCTCGTCGCTATGAATACCGCATCGCAGATGGCCTCGAGCACCTGAACCCCATCGAGCGTCGCAAGACCACCTTCAGCTTCTATTCCCTCGACGTGGACGCCATGAACGAGGCGGCAGCCATGATGCTCGGCCTGCGTGACTTTGGAGCGTTCTGCCGCCCCCGTCCTGGCGCGACCACGATTCGGGAATTGCAGGAGTTTCACTGGGAACGCGGAGCGGACGGTGTGATTGTTGCCCAGCTTCAGGCAGATGCGTTCTGTCACTCTATGGTGAGATCGCTAGTTGGCGCTTGTGTTGCTGCCGGGTCACAAGCCAACAGCTTGGAGCAGATAGAAACCCTCCGCACCAAGGCAGAGCGCACCAGTGTGTTCAAAGTGATGCCTGCCCAAGGATTGACCCTGATGGAGATCATTTACCCACCAGATAGTGAGGTCGGAGCGCGTGCAGACCTTACCCGCAGTCGTCGCGAATTGACCGACGACGCTCCCATGGCGTAAATTAGACCCTTGGTGCTTGTTCCTCGTGGACAGGCCGCCGAAGTTGAGCCCTCGACTGATGGGTTCTAGCCAGATTCTGGATTAGAACGCAACGACTGAGCGGGATACACGGACCACTCATTTCGACAAGAAAGCAGTATTACTGTGACTCGTACCTTTACGCCTAAGGCATCAGAAGTTACGCGCGGCTGGGTCATCATTGACGCAACCGACGTAGTTCTGGGACGCCTCGCATCTCACGCAGCAACCATTCTGCGTGGCAAGAACAAGGCCACCTACACTCCTCACATGGACATGGGTGACTTCGTCATCATCGTCAACGCAGACAAGGTTGTCCTTACCGGCAACAAGGCTGCACAGAAGAAGGCTTACCGCCACTCTGGTTACCCAGGCGGTCTGCGTTCCACCACCTACACCGATCTTCTCGAGAAGAACCCTGAGCGTGCTGTGGAGAAGGCTATTCGTGGCATGCTCCCCAAGACCTCACTCGGTCGCGACCAGTTCCGCAAGCTCAAGGTTTACCGCGGCGCTGAGCACCCTCACGCTGCACAGCAGCCCAAGGTATACACCCTCACTCAGGTAGCTCAGTAGAGCCTCGAAGATTTAGATAAAGGATTAAGTAATCATGGCGGATAACGCAGAAATCGAGACCGAGGCCGTAGAGGTCACCGAGTACTCAACTGAAACTCCTGTTGCAGCAGCCCCTAAGGCTCCTCGCGCAATCCTCAACGTTCCCGGTGCAGCTGTAGGTCGTCGCAAGCAGGCTATTGCTCGCGCACGCCTCGTACCTGGTTCCGGCAAGGTCACGGTCAACGGCCGCGAGCTCGCTAACTACTTCCCCAACAAGCTGCACCAGCAGCTGATCAACGACCCCTTCACCGTGCTTGAGCTCGCTGGCGCATACGACGTAGTCGCACGCATCACCGGCGGTGGCCCTTCCGGCCAGGCTGGCGCACTGCGTCTTGCTATCTCTCGTGCACTCAACGAGATTGACCGCGAGAACAACCGCGCGATCCTCAAGAAGTCTGGCTTCTTGACTCGTGACGCTCGCGTCATTGAGCGCAAGAAGGCTGGTCTCAAGAAGGCTCGTAAGGCTTCTCAGTTCTCGAAGCGTTAATCTCGCTTCTCTAGAAGTAGTCGACTGTCCCTTGGCACGTCTATTCGGCACGGACGGTGTCCGAGGCTTAGCAAACCGTGAACTCACGGCAGACCTCACCTTGGCACTGGCCCAGTCGGCCGCGGTGGTTCTCACCAGCGGTCGCAGAGCTGAAGCCAGACGAGCTGAGGGACGTCGTGCAACTGCGGTCATTGCCCGCGACCCACGCATTTCCGGTGAGTTCCTCACCGCTGCCCTTTCTGCTGGTTTGGCCAGCTCGGGTATTGATGTGTTGGATGCCGGCGTAATTCCTACGCCTGCCGCAGCTTTCTTGGTCAGCGACATCGGCGCAGACTTCGGTGTGATGGTTTCTGCCTCACACAACCCTGCGCCAGATAATGGCATCAAGTTCTTTGCTTTCGGCGGAACGAAGCTCCCCGATGAGGTCGAAGACCGCATCGAAGCTTCCTTAGACGCCGATCACCTGCTGCCCACCGGTGGCGAGGTTGGTCGTATTCGTCGCTTCGCTGATGCTGAAGACCGCTACGTCATTCACCTGCTCGGCACACTGCCCAACAAGCTGAACGGTCTGCACGTCGTGTTGGACTGTGCCAACGGTGCTGCTTCGGCTATCTCCCCTGAGGTCTTCACAGATGCAGGCGCCAAGGTCACGGTGATTGCTGCTGACCCTGATGGTCTCAACATCAACGACGGTGTGGGTTCCACTCACTTAGATGTTGTCGCTGCCGCGGTCCTTGCTCACGGTGCCGATATTGGTATTGCGCACGATGGTGATGCAGACCGCTGCTTGGCAGTGGATGCACAGGGCAATGTCATTGACGGTGACCAGATCATGGCCATCCTTGCGGTGTCCATGAAGGAACGTGGCCACCTCACCAATGACACTCTCGTTGCCACGGTGATGAGCAACCTTGGTCTCCACAAAGCTATGAACAAGCACGGCATCACAGTTATCCAGACTGCAGTGGGTGACCGCTATGTTCTCGAAGGCTTGGCTGAGCACGGAGCTGCGCTCGGCGGGGAACAGTCCGGCCACGTCATCATGACCGAATACGCCACCACTGGTGACGGCATCTTGACTGGTCTGCATTTGGTTGCTGAAATGGCGCGCACTGGCAAGACCATTGCTTAGCTTGCTTCAGTGATGACCGTCTTCCCTCAGATACTTGTCAACGTTCGCGGTGTTGATCACCGATCACTTGGTGGCAATGCTGCTATCGATGCTGCGGTTGCAGCCGCAGAGGTTGAACTTGCAGACACCGGCCGTGTCCTGCTGCGTCCCTCAGGGACCGAACCCATGGTTCGCGTCATGGTCGAAGCTGCCGATCAGGCAACTGCAGACCGCTTGGCTCACAGCATCGCTGATGTTGTCAAGGCTGAGCTCGCGCTCTAGTTCGCTCTAGATCTTTCTAAGCAACACGGTCGATACCGCGTGGTTTGCTGCCTTACGCAGCACCAGTGTTGCCCTGGACCTGGTGGGTCGAATGTTCTCTTCCAAGTTGGGTAAGTTGATGCGTTCCCAGAAGTCCTGAGCTGTTGCCCGTGCTTCGTCCTCGGTGAGGGAAGCAAAGCGGTGGAAATAAGAATCAGGGTCGGAGAAGGCTCCGCGCTGCAGGGTCAGGAAGCGGTCCTGATACCACGTGGCAATGTCTTGAGTTCGGGCATCGACATAGACGGTGAAATCGAACAAGTCACTGACCGCCAGTCCGCCACCTGCGGTGGGAGGCTGGAGCACGTTCAAGCCTTCGACAATCAGCACATCGGGCTGGCGCACCACAATCTTCTCGTCAGGCAAGATGTCATAGCTGAGGTGGGAATACACCGGAGCAGTTGCTTCTTCTGCACCGCTCTTGATCTTGCTGACAAAGCGCAGCAGAGCACGTCGGTCATACGACTCCGGGAAACCCTTACGGTTCAAAATTCCTCGGCGTTCCAGTTCCGCGTTGGGATAGAGGAAACCATCGGTGGTGACCAGTTCAACCCGGGGAGTGTCTTCCCAGCGGGCCATCAGCATCTGCAACAGCCTGGCCACGGTGGACTTCCCCACAGCTACCGAGCCAGCCACACCGATTACAAACGGAGTGGTGGTGGCGCGCTCGCCAAGGAAACCAGAGGTGTCGCGGTGGAGTTTTCTCGCACCAGAGGCATAAATAGAGAGCAACCTGCTCAGGGGAAGATAGACATCTTCCACTTCTTGCAGGTTGAGGCGGTCACCTAGACCGCGCAGGCTCTCAATATCTGCCTCAGTGAGGGGAGATTTGGTGGTGGGAGCGAGCTCTGCCCATTCATCGCGGGAAATCTCCACGTAGGGGGTGGTGTGCGTGTTGATGGCACCAGTCTGCGTTGAGCTCACCTGCCTATTCTGCCCTACGCAGGCGTTATGCCGCTCGTGAACTAAACTGGAACCCTTATGTGTGGAATCGTGGGTTACGTCGGTCAGCAAGACACTCTTGCCGTTCTTTTGGGCGGTCTGAAGCGTCAGGAATACCGCGGATATGACTCGGCAGGTGTTGCAATCCTGACCGATGGCGGAACATTAGAGACTGCCAAGAAGGCTGGAAAGCTCAAGGCTTTGGTTGACCTCCTTGAAGCCAACCCCCTTGTTCCTGGCCACACAGGTATTGGCCACACTCGCTGGGCCACCCACGGTGGACCCACCGATGTGAATGCTCACCCGCACTTGGGCGATGACGGCAAGCTTGCCCTCATTCACAACGGCATCATTGAAAACTTTGCTGAGATTAAGGCAGAACTCCTTGCTAAGGGTTACGAGTTCGAATCTGAGACGGACACTGCTGTGGCAGCAGTTCTTCTCGGAGATGTCTACCGCGAGACCGGTGACCTGCGCGAAGCAATGCGCTTGGTGGTGAACCGTCTCGAGGGTGCCTTCACGTTGCTTGCCGTGCACACTGATGCGCCACACCTCATCGTTGCTGCTCGCCACAACTCGCCTTTGGTTATTGGTCTTGGCGATGGCGAAAACTTCCTCGGCTCCGACGTGGCTGCATTCGTGGAATACACCCACCGTGCAGCAGCTGTGGGACAGAACCAGGTTGTGGCGATCACCCCCGACGGCGTTGACGTCGTGGACTTCGACGGCGCACCTGTCGAGATCGAAGAGTATGAAATCGCTTGGGATGCGTCTGCATCAGATAAGGGCGGCTGGTCTTCCTTTATGGCCAAGGAAATCACCGAGAACCCCGACGCTGTGGCGAACACCGTTCGCGGACGCGTCGTAGATGGTCTCGTGGAAGTTCCTGAACTCACCGAACTTGGCGATGAGGTTCTGGGCGGCATCAACCGCATCATCTTGGTTGCCTGCGGAACGGCGTCCTACGCTGGCATGGTCGGCGCCTACGCCATCGAGCAGTGGGCACGCATTCCTGTTGAGGTTCAGCTCTCGCACGAGTTCCGTTACCGCGACCCCGTGATCACCCCTGAAACCCTGGTGATTTCCATCAGCCAGTCTGGTGAAACCATGGACACCTTGATGGCGGTCAAGTATGCCCGCGAACAGGGCGCTCGCACCATCTCGGTGTGCAACACCCAGGGTGCAACAATTCCTCGAGAATCTGACGCTGTGGTCTACACCCACGCAGGCCCTGAGGTTGCAGTTGCGTCCACCAAGGCATTCGTTGCACAAATCACGGCGCTGTATCTGATTGGTCTGCACTTCGCAGCTTCAAAGAAGACCCTGGACGAGAAGGAACTCCGCCGTCTCGCCACTGACCTCCAGGCGTTGCCTGCCAAGGTCACCAAGGTTCTCGAGACCGGTGAAAAGATTGCTCAGCTTGCGAAGTGGATGAGTGACACCCCATCTGTCTTGTTCCTGGGTCGTCACGTGGGATACCCCATCGCTCTGGAGGGTGCTCTCAAGCTCAAGGAGCTTGCCTACATCCACGCTGAAGGCTTCGCTGCCGGTGAGCTCAAGCACGGTCCCATTGCACTGATTGACCACGGTCAGCCCGTGTTCGTCATTGTTCCGAGCCCTCGCGGTTCTGCTCTCATTCACTCCAAGGTTGTGTCCAACATCCAGGAGATCCGTGCTCGTGGTGCTCGCGTGATTGCTATCGCTGAGCAGGGCGATGCAGCTGTGCTTCCTTATGCAGATGAGGTCATCCAGATTCCTCTGGCTGACCCCATGTTCGAGCCCATCTTGGCTGTTGTTCCTCTGCAGATCTTCGCAATGGAACTCGCAGACGCCAAGGGCTTGGATGTTGACCAGCCACGCAACTTGGCCAAGTCAGTCACGGTCGAATAGCCACTCATGATTTTGGGAGTGGGGGTCGACATCGTCGACATCGCTCGCTTCACGCGGGCGTTAGAACGCACGCCCAAACTTGGGTCACGTCTCTTCACTGACGCTGAACGTGAACTGCCTGCCACCTCGTTGGCTGGCCGCTTCGCAGCCAAAGAAGCGTTGATCAAAGCTTTCGGTGGCTCTGGTTCAATGACCTTCCACGACATGGTCGTGGTCAAGGACGAACTAGGTAAACCTTCTTTTGATCTCACCGGAGCTGCAGCTGAGATGGCCAGCTCAAAGGGCATCTCGAGTGTTCACCTCTCTATCTCCCACGATGCCAACGCAGCTGTTGCCTTCGTTGTTGCGGAAGGAACGGCATCATGAGCCACACTCCTTTCCGCATAGCCAAGGTCAACACGGATGCCATCGCCGGCAACGTCAGGCGCATTCGAGAGATCACTGCCGTCGATGACGTCCTGATTGTGGTCAAGGCCAATGCCTACGGCCATGGCATGGTGCCTGCTGCGAAGGCCGCGCTCGCCGGCGGAGCTACCTGGCTGGGAACAGCAGACATCGCCGAGGCGCTGGTATTGCGTGAAGCAGGAATCACGGCACCAGTGCTGTGCTGGATCCACGCTCCGGACGAAACCTTCGATGAAGCAGTGGCCAACGACATCACCTTGGGTGCTGTTTCTGTTGCGCAGCTCAACGCGATTGCCGCTGCTGGACACCGAGCCCATAAGACTCCTCGCGTTCACCTCAAGCTCGACACGGGACTCAGCCGCAATGGCTCTAGCCCTGAGCAGTGGGCAGACTTCATGCGCACGGCAGCTGAGTTGAATGCTTCAGGCGACCTGGTCGTCGAAGGCGTGATGAGTCACCTCTCCAACACGTCGGATGCAGATGACCTCGAGCAACTCAAGGTGTTTAAGGTCGGTCTCTCTGAACTCAAAGACGCTGGCCTCGAACCTAAGTTTGTTCACCTTGCTGCGTCGTTAGCTGCGCTGACGCTGCCCGAGACCCGCTTCAATATGGTGCGCTCGGGGATTGCTGCCTATGGCATCGGACCCACTGAAGAACACCGACCTGAGATGTTTGGTCTCACTCCAGCGATGACACTCGAGACCCGCGTGGTTGCCGTTCGTCGTGTTCCCGAGAACACCGGTGTCAGTTACGGCTACCTGCACCGCACAGCACACGAGTCAACCCTGGCGTTGATTCCGCTGGGTTATGGCGATGGCATCAACCGAGACGCATCCATGAACGGGCCAGTTCTGGTCAATGGCGAGACCTATCCCGTTGCAGGTCGAATTGCGATGGACCAGTTCTTGGTCAACGTGGGAGATGACCCCGTTGCAGTGGGAGATCACGTGGTTCTCTTTGGAGATCCAGCTCTGGGGCAGCCTTCTGTGCACGACTGGGCAGCTGCAGCGAACTCCATTGCTTATGAGATTGTCACGCGACTGATTGGTACCCGACTCGAATACGAGTATGTAGGAAACGCCTAATGCTCGGTACTCGCACAATTGGGAATCCGGACCAGATGCACGAACTCGGCCTTGAGCTGGGCAAAGCACTGCGTGCGGGAGATGTGCTTGTCCTGACCGGCCCATTGGGTGCCGGCAAGACCACACTGACTCGCGGCATTGGTGAAGGCCTTGGCGCCAGAGGACCGGTAACCAGTCCCACCTTCGTTCTGGCCAGAACGCATCCCAGCCTTGTTGACGGACCACCTTTAGTTCACGTCGATGCATACCGTCTCAACAGTGCCGTTGAACTCGACGACCTGGATATTGATTTTGCTCACTCTGTTGTTGTGGTTGAGTGGGGTGCTGGCATGCTCGATGGCATTGTCGACTCCTGGCTCGACGTCGTTATTGAACGCCCTGAAGGCGCCAATGCCGGTGAGCTCGGAGATGAACTCGTTGAGCCCCGCACTGTCACCCTCACAGGACACGGACAGAGGTGGGAAGCCGCATGAGTAACGTCATCCTCGCTATCGACACCTCTGCCGGAACCAGTGTTGCTGTGGTCGTGGACGGAGAAGTTCGCTCCTCACGCTCCACCCCCGACACCATGCGTCATGCCGAAATCGTCGGTGCATATATTTCAGAGGCACTGACTGAAGCAGGGATTGCTGCCAATTCTGTGACACACGTTGCTGCCGGCATGGGACCAGGACCCTTCACGGGACTTCGTGTGGGGATTGCTGCTGCCGATGCGTTCGCATTTGGCAGCGGGGCAATCCTGTTACCCATGAATAGCCACGATGCGATTGCCCTCGAGTTCCTCGATTCTGATCCAGAAAACAATGTCGTCGTCACCACTGATGCTCGCCGTAAAGAAGAGTATGTGAGTTTCTACACCGGCCTAGATGACAAGGGCTGTCCGATTCGCTCACACGGCCCAGCTATTCAGAAGCCCGGTGAATACATCGTGACCGAGAGTGCGTATGTTCAGGCCACAGAGGTTCCTGCCACCTGGCTTGGAGTACTGGCCCAGCGCATGTTGGTTGCCGGACGTCCTTTCCTTCCCTTTGAGGCGCTCTATCTGCGCTCGCCGGATGTCACCATGAGTAACGGCCCCAAGAGGGTTGTGCAAGAGATGCGGGGTGGTCACAAGTGATCAACACCGTTGAATTGCGCCACGCAACCACTGATGACGTCCCGGCCATCATGGACATCGAAACTCCCGTCTTCGCCGGCGAAGCCTGGTCCATAGAAGCGATGGCCAGAGACGTGGGAGATAAGAACTGTTTCTATCTCGTGGCCGAAGCACACACAGACATGCTCGGCGGTGAGCCCAGTGTTGTGGGCTATGCCGGGTTGTTGGCTCCCCGCGGTTCAGGTGATGCAGATATTCAGACCATTGCTGTGCTCCCCGAGTTCCGCAGCTCAGGCCTTGGCCGCCGTCTGATGATGGCGCTGCTGGAAGAGGCAGAAGCGCGAGATGCCAAGCGAGTCTTCCTGGAAGTCCGCGCGGATAACCCACATGCCATTGCGCTCTATGCATCGTTGGGGTTTGACGAGATTGCTGTTCGTCCTGGTTACTACCAGCCCGAAAGTGTGGACGCCGTAATCATGAAGAAGGGGGCTGATCTGTGATGAACCGTGACGCTCCTTTAGTTCTCGGAATTGAAACCAGTTGCGATGAGACAGGTATCGGCATTGTTCGTGGCCGTGAACTTCTGGCTAATGTCATCGCCTCCTCAATGGACGAGCATGCCCGTTATGGCGGAGTTGTTCCTGAGGTAGCTGCGCGTGCACACCTGGAAGAACTTCGCCCAGCCTTGACCGAAGCCATTGTCACCGCGGGCATCACGCTCGAAGACCTTGATGCTGTCGCGGTGACCAGCGGCCCTGGTTTGTCTGGAGCCTTGATGGTGGGCGTGGGTGCAGCGAAGGCACTAGCCCTATCTCTGGATAAGCCTCTCTATGCCGTGAACCACCTGGTGGGTCACGTGGGTGCTGATGTCCTGGGTGAAGAAGGACCACTGGAATACCCGACCATTGCGCTGTTGGTTTCTGGTGGTCACACCTCGCTACTTCTCGTTCGTGATCTCACGAGTGATGTTGAACTCCTCGGTGAGACCATCGACGACGCCGCTGGTGAAGCCTTCGATAAGGTGGCCAGAATCCTCGGTCTGCCTTATCCCGGCGGTCCCCAGATCGACCGCGTTGCGGCCGAGGGTGATCCCAAAGCCATTCGTTTCCCTCGGGGGCTCACACTGCCCAAGGACATGGAGAAGCACCGCTATGACTTCTCCTTCTCAGGGCTCAAGACCGCCGTTGCTCGTTGGGTTGAGGTGCGCAGGGACGCAGGCGAAGAGATCCCCATCGCAGATGTGGCAGCCAGCTTCCGTGAAGCTGTCATCGATGTCCTCACCAGCAAAGCAATTGCTGCCTGCAAGGACTACGGCGTGCCCAGACTTCTGCTCGGCGGCGGCGTGGTGGCCAACGCACGCCTGCGCCAGGTAGCTCAGGAGCGTGCGACCTCTGCCGGGGTGGAGCTGCGTATTCCTGAATTCTCACTCTGCACAGACAATGGCGCCATGATTGCGGCCCTGGCGTCAGAGTTGATCATGAAGGGAGCAGAACCTTCTTCACTGAACTTTGGAGCTGACAGCACACTCCCAGTTACAGACATCCATGTTCACTAAAATTGAACTATGACTGAAAAAGCTGCACCCAAGACCCCTAAGTCCCCCAAGGCAACTCCAGCCGAAACGGTTGTGAACCCTGAACCCGTGACCATTGCCAAGACCAACGTGCTGGCCATTGTTGCGCTTGTCTCAGGCGTTGCTGGTCTGACCGTCCTGCCGTTCCTGGCCAGCATCGTTGCTGTCGTCACCGGACACATGGCTCGTAAGGAACTTCGTCGCACCGGCGAACAGGGTGATGGTCTGGCACTCGCAGGTCTCATCACCGGTTACATCGGTATTGGCCTGGGCGTCCTCGTGGGCATTCTGCTCTTCGCATTCCTCGGTGTTGTTCTTGCCGCAGGAATGAACCAGTACAACTACTAAGTTGGGTTCATGACCTCAAGCACTCCCACCAACGCAGAAGCCACGCTTCTGCGTTGGAACCCGTGGGCCATTGTGGCCATGGCGTGTGTGCTGTTCTTGCTCGTTGGTGTCCTTGCCGTCTACTTCGGCAATAAAGCATTACGAGAAATCAAGAAGACTAACCAGCGTGGAATGAAGCTTGCTCAGTGGGCCGTTGTCTTTGGTTATGTCGAGATAGTCTCTGGCGTGATTGTGCTCACCGCCATCTTGGCCATCACGTACTAACACCCACGCAGCAAAGCCACTTTTTCAGCCGTCATGGGTGCTGAAAGTATCCATCCTGCTTTGAGTTGGCTGTGGAGCAGACCAGAATAGTAAGGCTATGGCTTCCGAGATCTTTGACTACTTCACCCAGACCGAGCTTCCTTCGCCGACGCTTCCTGAGGCAGAGGTTGTCGAACTCGTTGAGAAGTATTTTGGTGTTCTCACCACGGCGTCCTCTCTGGGTAGTCAGCAGGATCAAAACTTTGTCTTGCGACGACAAGATTCTGGAGAAGTTCTCGGTGTTCTCAAGCTGAGCAACCCCGCCTTTAGCCAGCTAGAAATCCAGATGCAAGATGAGGCAGCAGCCCATCTTGCCGGCAAGATTGACCTTCGTATTCCCAGCATCGTGGAAGGTGATCATGGTGCAATGTCGACCATGTTTGAGACTTCTCAGGGAATGATTCACGGCCGAGTGATCAAGTTCATTCCGGGTAACAGTCTCATGGGCTCTGGATACCTGTCTCCTCAGGCGATTGCGCGCTTGGGTGAGATTGCGGGAATGGTGAGCAGTGGACTCGCAGACTTCTCCCACTCTGCCAGCGGCAGAGTGCTGCAGTGGAACTTGCTCTACGCGGAAAAAGTCATTGAACAACTTCTGCTCGATGAACCCGATGTCGAGGTCACGAAGCTTGTCCGACAGGCCCTTGAGGTGACGTCACCTCTTCTCAGCACTGTTGGTCCGAACCTGCCTCAGCAGCTCGGCCACTTCGATATCACCGACGACAACGTGATGTGTCCAGAAGATTCATCAGTTCCTGATGCTGTGCTCGACTTCGGTGACGTGGCCAGCTCCTGGGCAGTGGGCGAGATTGCCACCACGGTTTCTTCGATGCTTCACCATGAAGGTGTTGAGCCTGTGAACGTTCTGCCTGCCATCCAGGCATTCCATTCACTACGCCACCTCAGTGATGACGAAATGGATGCGCTGTGGCCACTGGTGATTCAGCGCGGTGCTGTGCTGGTGCTCAGTGGCCGCCAGCAAAGCCGCATTGATGAAGCCAACGATTATGCAACCAACGCACTCGACCGAGAGATGCGCATTTTGGTTCAGGCACTATCCGTCCCCCCGGCCGTGATGGCGGCGACTATCCGCCAGAGCCTCGGCCTGAAGGTTTCCGAAGCTGCACCGTGGACCGGTGGGAACCTACTTTCTCACCTGAGCAGGATGGAGATCCTGGATGCCGGCACCACCTCTGCCCTAAACGATGAGGGTGCGTGGTTGTCCGCGGGCACCCTCGAACAGGCAGCTCGTGCAACTCTTGATGGCGGCGCAGAAATTGCGGTGTTGCCAGCCTGGAAGCCTGTTCTGACCGGTGCACCGTCCCGCACACAGAGTTCCCCTGAAACCATTCCCACCCACGCCACCATCTGGTTGGCCGAAGCCACAGAGCTGTCCACGAAGCATGCTGTGGAGACAGCACCCGGCAGTGTGAAGGTCACTTCTAGCGGTCAGACTGTGGAGTTCCACTCAGAACAGATCGCGGGCACCACTCTGCCGGCTCACTCTGCAATCACCGTCAGCATGACCCGTGACAACGTGGCTATTCCTGCCATGGTGACTGCTGAATTAGCCACTGCATGGCGAAGCCTGCTGGGTGACCCCACGCAAGCTCTGGGAATTGATCTAGCTGCAACGGCACCGGACCACTTGCTTGAGCGTCGTGAGAAAGTTCTTGCCGAAGTGCAAGAGCACTACTACCAGCACCCTCCCCAGATGGAGCGTGGCTGGCGTGAATACCTGATGGATATCAACGGCCGGGTCTATCTCGACATGGTGAACAACGTTGCCTCGGTGGGTCACGCTCACCCAAAGGTGGTCGCAGCCGCGACCAACCAGATGCGCTTACTCAACACCAACTCACGATTCAACTATCACTCGATAACTGAATATGCAGAGATGATCACGGAGACACTTCCGCCAGAGCTCGACACCGTCTTCTTCGTGAACTCCGGCTCAGAAGCGGTGGACCTCGCACTTCGCGTGGCGATGGCCTACACAAGCAGAACCGACATCGTCTGCATGCAGGAGGAGTATCACGGCTGGACCTATGCCAGTGATGCCGTCTCAACGTCTATTGCGGATAACCCCAATGCGCTGAGCACCAGACCAAACTGGATCCACACCGTGGATGCTGCCAACTCCTATCGCGGTATTCACCGCGAGGAAGACGCAGTGAAATATGCTCCCGAAGCCGTCGAGGTCATTGAGGGCATCGCTCGGTCGGGTAAGCAGATGGCTGGCTTCATCAGTGAGTCTTACTTCGGTAACGCCGGTGGTGTTGCTTTGCCAGATGGCTATCTGAAGCAGGTTTATGCCGCTGTTCGCGCCCAAGGCGGCCTCGCCATTGCGGACGAAGTCCAGGTTGGCTTCGGCCGCTTAGGTGAATGGTTCTGGGGATTCCACCAGCAGGGCGTCATTCCTGACATCGTTGCTGTGGCGAAGTCCATTGGTGGTGGTCATCCCCTCGGTGCCGTCATCACCAGCCGTGAGATTGCTAACCGCTATCGCACACAGGGTTACTTCTTCTCCTCCACCGGTGGTTCACCTGTGTCGAGTGAGATTGGTAAAGCCATCCTCGGCATCATCAAAGATGAAGGCCTCCAGGAGAACGCACTCAAGGTGGGAAGCCATCTGAAGAAGCGCCTGCAGAGCCTCTCAGACAAATACCCCATCGTGGGCAGAGTGCACGGCTCAGGCCTCTACCTCGGACTCGAGTTCATCCGGGACACCGAGACTCTCGAACCAGCAACCGAAGAAACCGAAGCTATCTGTAATCGGCTACTGGAACTCGGCGTGATCATGCAGCCCACCGGTGATTACCAGAACGTGCTGAAGATCAAGCCACCCTTGGTTGTAACCCAAGAGTCTGCTGACTACTTCGTGGACATGCTGGAGCACGTCTTGGAAACCGGCTGGTAGAAGCTAGTTCGTAAGACGCTGGGCAAGGATTGCCACCCGGCGCTCGCCGAGCCTGGTCAAGAACAACGTTGCGCTGTTCTTGCCTGCGAGGCTCAGCCGCTTGCGGAATTCGGCTGGGTCAATGTCCACGCCCCGCTTCTTTATTTCGAGTGTGCCAATGCCACGAGCTTTGAGCTCTTTGGCTAACACCTTCACATCGAGGGCATACTCATCCACCACTTCAAAGGTGGCGGCAAAGGGAGAGTGGGATTCGGTATCACTGCTCATGTACGCAATGTGTTCATCCAGCATGTGGGTGCCCATGCTTCGGGCAAGATCGCCAATCAGGCGAGCACGGATCACCGCACCATCTGGTTCATAGAGGAACTTTCCTAGTTCCCCCACTTCGGCATCTGCCGAGTCGGCAGCAGCAGTGAGTTCATGCATGCCTTCGGCATTCATGATCAGAGCTGCACGGGTGATGCCCTCCCGCTTGAGTGGACCAAACCACAGTCCGACCTCAACCACGTCACCATTGACGGAAATCCATTGCGCTTCACAGGCGTCAGGAATGAGGTCACGGTCAAAGCCTGGACCTAACTTGATGCCGGTCGGGAGTTTCTCGGCTAGACCGAAGGCAAAGTCGAGCGAGGGGGAGTAATCCTCAGAGCTGGAGAGCCTGCTGGTGTTGCTGTGACCGGAGGTTCTGCGAGCAGGGTCGAGATAGACGGACTGCACCTGGGAAAGGTCGGCATCTTCTGCCGTGCCATGAGAAACAGTTGCTTCAGGGAACGGCGCCACGTTGTAGGTGGTGATAGCCGCGGTGACTTCGTCGGCATCAACCGCGTGGACGGTTAGGCCTGCCCCGGCAAAAGCCAGCGCATCGGCACCGATACCGCAGCCGAGATCGGCCACGCTTGTGAGCCCTGCGCGAACATAGCGACCAGCATGAAGTGCTGCCACAGGCAATCTGGTGGCCTGTTCTAGTCCTGCTTCAGTGAAGAGCATGCGCTCAGCAAAGTCACCGAATTTAGCCACTGCTTTACCGCGCAGTTTGGCTTGAGTGAGCACGGTGGCCACTAACGACGGGGAATTCCCGTCTTTACGCAGCTGTGCCACCATCTTCAACACGTCCGTGCTGGAGTTATAAGCAGGGAGAGAGTTCAGTAACGCAACACCCTCGGGGGTGAGCAATTCGCGTAGTTCTGCGCTCTCCATGGTTGTAAACCTACCAAGAGAGAGACTGGCACTCACATTGCGCGAGTGCTAGTTCACGCCGTACACTCGTAGTTAGCACTCGGCATGTTCGGGTGCTAATCCCATACTTAGTTCAAGAAAGAGGTCAACCGTGTCGGTCGCCATCAAGCCGCTCGAAGATCGCATTGTTATCAAGCAGGTAGAAGCCGAGCAGACCACTGCTTCCGGTCTCGTTATTCCTGACACTGCCAAGGAAAAGCCCCAGGAGGGCATTGTCGTTGCAGTAGGCCCCGGCCGCATTGACGACAACGGTAACCGTGTTCCTCTGGACATCGCCGAAGGCGACAAGGTTATCTACTCCAAGTACGGCGGAACCGAAGTGAAGTACGCAGGTGAGGAATTCCTCGTTCTGTCTGCTCGCGACGTTCTCGCAATCGTTGTTGGTAAGTAACAACTCTTCTACTGTGGCCCCGGATATTTCCGGGGCCACAGTTGTTTAAGCACACCCTTCTGAACTGTCCACAACGCAGTGATAATACAGAGTGGACGTCAGTAGGTAGGGCTAAGTTCTGGCAATGGCATTCAAGCGAGCAGACAAAGTATTTGTTGATGAATCGAAAGAGCGTGGCTTCATTTTGGTTGCGACCTCATCAGAGATTAGTCAGCTAAAGGTAACTGAGAAAGCCTTGAGAACCTTACTTAAGGCAGGCCAGCGACGACTTCATTTCAAAAAGGAAAGTGATAGTCGACGCAGGGAAATCTTGTCACTGATGTCTAGGTTGGATCTGCGCGTGACCGTTTTTGTTTGTCATGGATTGAATGACAGAGAAGCAAGGGTTTTGTGTTTGGAAGCTCTTGTTGGGATGGCAGTCGAGTCTGAGATTTTTTCTCTCGTAATTGAACGAGACGAATCCCTAGTTCAATCAGATAAAAAAGTAATTGCAGGAATACTAATGGCAGAGGATTCAACCCTCGAATATCAGCATGTAGGACCTCACGAACACCCTTTGCTTTGGGTTAGTGACGCGGTGGCGTGGTCATTTACAAGCGGAGGAGATTGGCTCAGAAGAAGCAGCCCTGTTGTGGACGAGGTGATTTACCTTAGTTAAAAAAGTGTGAGCCTGGCTCGCAAACCGTCCGGATCACTACCAAGCTCTAAGGGCTACTGCCCGCCACTGCTTCAATAATAACTGAACACAGGCAATATTTCGAGTGTTTGTATCAATCTGTGGAAGCCCATTCTCACGAAGCCAGTTAATTTTCAGAGGAGTAGTCTCGAACTATGTCTTCTCCCGGTGCTTCTGCTGTGCCCGAGAAGCTCTCTCGCTCCGGCCTTCTCTATGCCTTTGGCGCATATGGCCTCTGGGGTTTGTTTCCGCTGTACTTCCTCACACTTGAACCAGCAACTCCCTTTGAGGTAGTCGGCTACCGCATTCTCTTCTCGCTGATCTTCTGCGGTTTCTTAATTGCAGTGACCAGGAAGTGGAAGCAACTCTTCGCGATTATGAAACAGCGCAAGCTGATGCTCACCCTCGGTGTTGCTGCAGTGCTGATTTATATCAACTGGCAGGTCTTCATCATTGCGGTGCTCAGCAACCAGATTGTGGAGTCTTCTCTGGGGTACTTCATCAACCCCATCGTCACGGTGGTGTTGGGTGTGCTGGTGTTACGGGAGAAACTGCGTCGCACGCAATGGGTTGCTGTCGGCATCAGCTTTGTCGCTGTCATTGTGTTGACCATTAGCTATGGAACGATTCCGTGGATTTCATTGACCCTGGCTGCTTCCTTTGGGCTGTATGGCTTGATCAAGAAGCGCACCGGTGGCGCAGTGGATGCCATCAGCGGCTTGACCATTGAGACCATGTGGATGACGCCAGTGGCGATCATCCAGCTGATGA
>JBEGUL010000038.1:0-3579 GCA_041178865.1 Actinomycetota bacterium
GCATCTGCTCAACGGGGATGCCCATCGCCTTGGCCGTGTTGCGTCCCAAATGCTGGTCGGGGAAGAACAGCACTCGCTGACCGCGTTCGAATGCCCATTCCAACACGGTGGCTGCGTTAGATGAGGTGCAGACAATTCCGCCGTGCTCACCACAGAAGCCCTTGAGTGCGGCAGAGGAGTTCATGTAGGTCACCGGAATCACAGGAACTCGTCCCTGCTCATCGGGTTCAGTGCCATAGAGCTCTTCGAGTTGTTCCCAGCACTGGGTCACGGAGTCAATGTCAGCCATGTCTGCCATCGAGCATCCAGCTGCGAGGTTAGGCAGAATGACCTTCTGGTTGTCGTTCGAGAGAATATCTGCGGTCTCGGCCATAAAGTGAACGCCACAGAACACAATGGCCTCTGCTTCAGGGCGACCCTTGGCTGCAACGGCGAGCTGGAACGAGTCGCCAAGGTAGTCAGCATGCTGGACGATTTCATCTCGCTGATAGAAGTGACCCAAGATGACGACGCGGTCACCGAGAGTTTCTTTGGCCGCGCGGATGCGGGCATGGAGCTCGTCGTTGGTCGCGGTCTTGTATTCCTCGGGCAGGCCTCCTTGAACAGGTGAACCTGTTGGGATGACATCGCCCATCGAAGCGCCGGGGCCATAACCGGGGGTGCCTTTATCAAATTCCCACGGGCCCTTGGCTAGTGCGGGAGAACAGGTGCTCTCCTCGCTCTTGCCCGCGGCAATGAGTTGAATGCGGTCGTTGACCGAGGCGGTCGGGTTCATGTGTTTTCTCCTCGGAGTGAGACATAAGTGCGGGGCGCACTCAGGCGGGAAAGGGGACCGTGGTCTGTGAGGTCGATTGAGGTGTCATAGCGATAGAGCTGAGGGGGGCGGTGGGGGGTTCCGGCCAGGCGCTCGCCGGTGGCGACAACCGTGCCGGAGGCTTCAACCATGCGGCGGAAGTTTCCAGGGTCAACAGGCTTGCGTAAGACAACTTCATAGACTTCGCGCAGCTGGGCCAAGGTGAATGTTTCACCGAGGAAGCCATGGGCAATGCGTGAATACTCGAGTTTGGTGCGCAAGCGCCAGAGTGCGTAGTCCACGATGAGGTTGTGGTCGAAGGCAAGCTCGGGGAGGTCATCTGCGGTGAACCACTGCACGTTCTCGCTTTGGATTGCCCGGTCTGCTTCATCTCCAGCAACAAGTGCCCAGTAGACAATAGAGACCACTCGGTCGTCAGGGGAGCGGTCCAGCTGGCCGAAGGCGTAAAGCTGTTCCAGATAGCGAGGCTCCAGCGCAGTGGTTTCCAGCAGCGTGCGGGAGGCTGCTTCGGCAAGGTCTTCGTGGAGGGTAAGCGGTCCGCCGGGAAGTGCCCATTGCCCTTCATAGGGTTCACGGATACGACGGACCAGGGGGAGAACTAGTTCGGGCTCACCAGCGGCAGAGGGGCGCAACGCAAAGATCACCGTGGAGACGGCGAGCGCGACTTGGCTCTCTGCTGTTGACATAGCTCCTACTTTGTAAGAGTCAGATTGACTCTAAGTAGAACCATCTTAGTGTCATTCTGACTCGAAGTTCAATGATGTTGTTCTACCTTCAACCTTGGCTTGAACTAACTTTGCTAACTCGCCCGCTGAGGGAGAAAAGTATGCGGTTATCTCAGGGCAGCAGACGTAGACTTGAATCACTAATTGAATATTGAGGTCAAGCGATCGATGCGGGAGAGTTCACTTTCGAGGTGAACACCGAAGGAGCAATCCTCCCCGACAATCTCTCAGGTACGCGTACCGCATCGGACGGACCACTCTGAAAAGAAGATGTTGAACAAAACATCTCGCCCACGGTGAAAGCTGCATCTGCAGTGAAGCTCTCAGGCAACAATGACAGAGGGGGAGTTCCCACTCGAAGGTTTCTTTACCTAAGGAGAACTCAATGTCAGACACACCTCGATATTCACCCCTGCATACCGTGCACGAAGCACTTGGCGCTAGCTTCACTGACTTCGCTGGGTTCATGATGCCCGTGCGGTATGACAGTGACCTAGCTGAGCACCACGCTGTGCGCACCGCTGCCGGTATCTTCGACATTTCTCACATGGCTGAGATCTCCGTTACGGGTCCAGATGCCGGTGCATTCCTTGACTACGCCCTTGCAGGCAAGCTTTCTGCCATCAACATTGGTCAGGCGAAGTACTCTCTTCTTCTGAACGAAGCAGGCGGCATCATTGATGACCTCGTTGTCTACCGCCTCGGTCAGCAGCACTGGCTGGTTGTGGCCAACGCAGGAAACCGTTTCCCAGCTGTTGAAGCTTTGACCCACCGCACGACTGGCTTTGATGTGAACGTCAAGGATGAAAGCGATGCCACTGCACTGATTGCGGTGCAGGGCCCCAACGCACTCGAGATTCTCAAGCACACCGTGGGTGTCGAGCTCGCAGCTGAGGCTGCCGAGCGCCCTGAATCTACTTTTGAGACCTTGAAGTACTACTGGTCACTGCCCGCAACCTTCTTGGGTAACCCCATGTTGGTTGGTCGCACCGGTTACACCGGTGAAGACGGCTTCGAACTCTACGTCGACGTCCAGCACGCTGCAGTGCTGTGGAATTCACTGATGGCTGCCGGGGAGAGCCGTGGCCTGGTTCCTACCGGCCTCGCTTGCCGCGACACTCTCCGTCTCGAAGCAGGTATGCCTCTCTACGGTCACGAACTCAACCTCACCACCGCTCCTGTGCAGGCAGGTCTGGGCAAAGTTGTTGCGCTCTCCAAGGAGGGTGACTTCGTCGGACGTGCAGCGTCTGAGAAGGGCGTCTCTGCAGATGCTCCTGTCTTGGTCGGCCTTGTGGGCGAGGGCAAGCGCGCAGCGCGTGCTGATTACGAGATCTACTCAGGTGAAAACAAGGTGGGTGTGGTCACCTCCGGCGCCCTGTCGCCCACACTTGAATACCCCATCGCTATGGCTTTCGTAGACCCTTCGGTTTCTGAGCTTGGCTCCACCGTGGATGTTGACATCCGCGGAACACGTCTTCCCTATACCGTTACCGCTTTACCCTTCTACAGCAGAAAGAAGAACTAACCATGGCTAACCCCACCAACCTCAAGTACACCGAAGAACACGAATGGCTCCTTGTCGAAGGCGACAACGCCACTGTGGGTATCACCGCCTACGCAGCTGAAAAGCTTGGCGACGTTGTCTACGTTGAGCTCCCCAAAGTCGGTGCAGCCATCACCGCTGGCACCGTGGTCGGTGAGATTGAGTCCACCAAGTCGGTTGGTGAGCTTTACGCTCCTGTCACCGGAACGGTGACCGAGGTCAACGACGCCGTGGTCTCCAGCCCCGAGCTCGTCAACGACGACCCCTTCGGTGCTGGTTGGCTCATCAAGGTGAGCTTCTCTGACGTTCCTGCACTTTTGGATGCAGACGCCTACACCGCACTTACTGGCGAATAAACCCGTCGCTGCCCTCAGGCAGCTCTCGCTCCACCTCTATTGCACTGCCTGACTAGTCAAGGAAACAAGAATGTCGAACGCGTTCGTCACCCGCCACATCGGAACTGACTCAGCTGCCCAAGCGCACATGCTCAAGCAGCT
>JBEGUL010000039.1:0-4821 GCA_041178865.1 Actinomycetota bacterium
CTGCTGAGCCTGAGGCTGACTGGCCAAAGATCTCTGAAGAGTTCGTGAGCTCATTGGGTCTGACCTGGAACCCGCTGACCACACAGATCGAATCACACGACTGGCAGGCAGAGCTCTACACCCGCATTTCACACGCCAACCGTGTGATTCATAACCTGGCCACCGACATCTGGACCTACATCTCGATGGGCTATTTCCGCCAGATTCCGCAGGCAGGTGCAACCGGTTCTTCCACCATGCCTCACAAGATCAACCCCATTCGCTTTGAGAATGCTGAAGCTAACCTTGAGCTCTCCAGTGCTGTTCTGGATTCACTTTCCGCAACGCTAGTGACCAGCCGTCTGCAGCGTGACCTCACCGACTCCACCACCCAGCGCAACGTGGGTGTTGGATACGGTCACTCTCTCTTGGCACTGGACAACATTCGCCGTGGTTTGAGTGAAATTGACCTCGACTCCTTTGCCTTGGCACACGACCTGGACACCAACTGGGAGATTCTGGGGGAAGCAATTCAGACAGTTATCCGTGCTGAGGTTGCCGCTGGTCGTTCCACGATTTCAGACCCCTATGCCCTACTCAAGGAACTGACCCGTGGCAAGCGCATTGGTCGAGATGACCTCATCGCTTTCGTCTCTGGACTTGAGATTGGTGACGCAGCTAAGGCACGTCTGCTGGAGCTCACTCCAGCAGGTTATGTGGGCCTGGCATCAAACTTGGTTGATTATCTGAAGTAGTCCTGAAACAGCAAGAAAGCCCCTCTTTGAAGGGGCTTTCTTCGTTTAAGTCTTAGTGACCTTTGGTCTCTCCGGAGTTGTCTTGCTCTTCGATGTCGAGGAGTTCCTTTTTGTTGGGCTTGATCGCTAACACGAACATGGCCATCGACACGAGGCAGACAATAAAGACAGCGCCGAAGGAGATGCTGCTGAGGATAAGGTCACGAGAGGACATCAACACAACTACTCCAGTGAAGAGCCCCAGCACTGCCGAGACGAGGAGTAGTTCAACGGGCTTCATGCGGTCGCGAAGTGTGGGAGTGCTCATGAGGAAACCTTACGGGTTGAAGTGGTGGCATCTGTGCGGAGCGAGATGCCGGCAATGACTTGGTACACACCGACGATGGCTGCATAGGCACCAAACATGCCGACTGCATAGACGTCGTTCATAGGGACAACTGCTTCAATAATGGCCAAGATTGCTGTGAATCCACCGATGGTGAGCCATTCCTTGGCAATGGTGCGATTGCTTTCGCGATATCCGGCATAAAGCTCAAGGACAGCAGAGATTCCGGCCCAGATACTCAGGATGAGTAGGAGCGCAGGGAGACCCGCGGTCAAGGTTGCCGAGGCAATTGCTGCCGCAACGACAGTGGCAATTGCTTGGATTCCGATGAGTTTGCGGTTCAGTCCCTCCAAGGGGACAGACATGATCGTGAA
The DNA here is from genome assembly GCA_041178865.1 of Actinomycetota bacterium. Taxonomy (GTDB): domain Bacteria; phylum Actinomycetota; class Actinomycetes; order Actinomycetales; family Microbacteriaceae; genus Aurantimicrobium. Next base: position 1,434 of record JBEGUL010000039.1, read on the forward strand.
AATCAGTGTGGAAGCCAGCAGAAACGCAAAACCTACAAAAACGGTCAGGCCAACAACCGCAGCATGGTTGCGGGAGAAGGTAATCACGACTGCAGCAATCAGCGCGGGGATGGCGCGCAAAATCAGCGCATTACCCATGCGAGAAAGAGAACTGTCAGCGATTGCCACGTCTCAAGTCTACGGCCGAACGAGGGACGTATTTCCCGGTTAAACCTTAGGCATATCGGCGAAGCGAGAGAGGTGACCCTGGAAACCAACAGTAATTGTGGCTGTGGGTCCGTTACGGTGCTTGGCCACGATGAAGTCGGCCTCGCCTGCTCGGGGATTGTCCTTTTCGAACGCATTTTCACGGTGCAGAAGGATTACCATGTCGGCATCCTGCTCAAGTGATCCAGATTCACGAAGGTCCGAAATAGCAGGCTTCTTATCTGAACGCTGTTCTGGTCCACGGTTCAGCTGTGACAGGGCAATAACGGGAACTTGGAGTTCCTTGGCCATGAGCTTGAGTGCACGAGAGAACTCGGATACTTCTTGCTGGCGGCTCTCCACCTTCTTGCCAGAGGTCATCAGCTGCAAGTAGTCGATGACGACCATTTTCAGGCCGACCTTCTGCTTGAGGCGACGGCATTTGGCGCGAATTTCGACCAGAGTCATGTTGGGGCTGTCATCGATGTAGAACGGAGCATCATTGATGCGGCCACGTGTACTCGCGATAGTTGTCCAGTCGCGGTTATCAACCGTTCCCTTACGCATGTTTTGCAAAGGAACAGACGCTTCTGCAGAGAGAAGACGCATCGCGATCTCAGACTTACCCATTTCGAGCGAGAAGAAGATAGAGGGCAGGTTGTTTTTGATCGACGCTGCACGACAGAAGTCCAGTGCCAGCGTCGACTTTCCCAAAGCAGGTCGTGCAGCGACAATGATCAGCTGTCCTGGGTGGAAACCGTTGGTGAGTTCATCAAGGTCAGCAAAGCCGGTGGGAACACCGGTCATTTGACCGTCGCGACCCTTCGCGGCTTCGATTTCCATGATGGCCGTATCCACAGCATCTGTCAGGGGAACATAATCTTCGGTTTCAACAGAACCGGTGACTTGGTAGATCTCTGCCTGAGCGGTGTTGACCAAGTCAACAGCTTCACCTTCACCGGCATAACCCATCTGCACGATGCGGGTTCCAGCTTCAACCAGGCGGCGAAGCAATGCACGCTCTGAAACGATGTTGGCGTAGTAGCCAGCGTTTGCTGCGGTGGGAACCAAGGCAGTGAGGGTGTGCAAGTATTCAGCCCCGCCCGCACGGCCTAGTTCACCAGATTTGGTGAGTTCGTCAGTGACAGTAATCACATCGGTGGGTTCACCATGTGAATACAGCGACATCACTGCATCAAAGATGACCTCATGTTTGGGAATGTAGAAGTCGTTACCACGAAGAATCTCGACGACGTCTGCCACAGCGTCTTTGCTGAGCAGCATGCCGCCGAGAGCACTTTGCTCCGCAAGAAGATCATGCGGAGGAGTCCGTTCACCCTGCCAAGTTTCGCGAGAATCGCCAGGAGAACCAAGGTGTGCAATAGACATGCTCACGTGTCCTTCCTCTAGCTGTGCAGGTGGGTTATCTGAATCTAACCCGCGCCTCTGACATTGGTCTTACAAGAGACCTGATGAGAGTTGTATCCCAACTGTAGGAACACCTTCAACAACAACCAAATGACCCTGTGGATAAGTCTGTGCACGAATCTCGAGAAACGCCGGTAAGACTGTTTATAAGCTGGGGGTAATGTTGTGGACAGAGGAAAATGTTTACCTAGAAAATAGATTCTGAACTGGTATTTAAGTTATCCCAAGGTGTGAACATTAATTTCCTTCAAGCATGTGTTTAAGCTTGGGGAAAATTAGCCCACATGTGCATAAATACGACCCCGGAATGGTCTTGCGCTGTACCCCGAATAGAAGTACGAAAAGCTCGAAATTGGGCACTATTGAGTCGTACCCAATTGACGGGTTTGCTACTCGTCTTTCGCAAACGATGCTAGCTTGCAGGATATGAGTCAAAAAGCCCATCCACTGCACGCATTTATGTCTTCACGTGCAGGAATGCGACGAGCGCTTAATATGTGGCCGCCCTTTCTCTTCTCAGGGATATCTGTTCGCGAAATTTCACATGATTTTCGCCACGTCAAGGTCCGGTTGCGAAAGAGGCTGCTGACTTCTAACTATGTAGGAACGCTTTTCGGCGGATCTCTTTATGCCATGACAGACCCGTTTTTTATGTTGATGGTTCTGAAAAATCTTGGTTCTGCCTACATTGTGTGGGATAAACGGAGCGAGATTGAGTATGTCTCGCCGGGAAAGACAACGGTATTTGCTGAATTTCATCTCTCGGATGCAGATGTCGACGAGATCACTCGTCAAGTCGAAACCAATGGCACTTTTTTGAAGTGGTTTGACGTCGAAATCACAGCTGCGGATACGACAATCGTGGCAATTGTGAGAAAACAAATTTATGTTCGGAAGAAAGCTCATTAGTTCTTCATCATCATGAGGGCATCCAAGGATGTTCACGTCCCTGGTTTCTATATTTTTAACAAAGAAAGGGCGGAAAGCCGAAGCTTTCCGCCCTGTGCGGTTCTTTACAGGGGATTACTTTGCAGCAACAACCTGGATGGTGATGGTTGCAACGATGTCGTCACGCAGACGAACGGTTGCTTCGTGCTCACCGGTGAACTTGATGGGGTTAGCCATCTCGATCTTGCGCTTGTCGATTGAACCGATTCCGGCGCTTTCAACTGCAGCAGCGATGTGCTCAGTCTTGACCGAACCAAAGAGACGACCGTCCTGGCCAGTCTTGACAGCAAGCTTGACCTTGGTGGCTTCGATCTTGGCCTTGAGTGCCTGTGCCTCTTCGAGGGTTGCGAGTTCGCGAGCGGTGCGAGCAGCACGAATCTGCTCAACCTGCTTCTCGCCGCCACGGGACCATACAACTGCAAGGCCCTGAGGAATGAGGTAGTTACGGGCAAAACCGTTCTTTACCTCGACAACGTCGCCTGCCGAACCAACGCCGGAGACTTCATTCGTAAGAATCAACTTAGACATGTTCGAACTCCTTAGCGGCCAGCGCCTGCGTAGGGAAGAAGAGCCATCTCGCGGGCGTTCTTGACTGCCTTGGCGATGAGGCGCTGCTCCTGGACAGAAACACCGGTGATACGGCGAGCGCGGATCTTTCCACGCTCAGAAACGAACTTGCGAAGGGTGGCGACGTCTTTGTAGTCGATCACACCAACGCGGATAGCCTTCGCAGGTGCGAGAGCCTTAGCGCCCTTGCCACCGCGGAGTGGCTTGCGGGCTCCGCCGCTAGCTTTTCCAGCCATGATTACCTAACTTTCGTAAATTT
>JBEGUL010000040.1:0-5758 GCA_041178865.1 Actinomycetota bacterium
TCTTGAGCGATGCTTCCGTTGAAGTCTTAATGGACTATGCCAATACCGATCAAGGCTTAGAAGATCTAGATGTGTGGCACCAAGTGCTCAAGATGCTGCCGGTGAAATCACCTAAGCGTTCCCACGTGGTTGCCCACGTGGAGAACCTGGTCTTCACGCAAGGTCTCTAGCTTCCTCTTCGCAACTTTCTGCAACCTTCCTCGACGTAACGTGTGAACTGCCATATCCGGCACACGACAAAGACGTCGAAAGGTACAAGAAATGACCGTCTATGCAAACCCCGGCACACCCGGTGCCGTCATGTCCTACAAGAGCAGGTACGACAACTTTATTGGTGGAAAGTATGTCGCTCCCTCTTCAGGCGAATACTTCGAGAACATCACTCCAGTAACCGGCCAGGTTTTCTGTGAAGTAGCTCGCGGAAACTCCAAAGATGTCGACATGGCTGTTGCAGCCGGTTGGAAGGCATTCGAGAGCTGGGGCAAGACCAGCGTCACCGAGCGTGCCATCATCCTGAACAAGATCGCTGACCGCATGGAAGCCAACCTTGAGCTTCTCGCTGTTGCCGAGACCTGGGATAACGGTAAGGCTGTCCGCGAGACCATGGCTGCAGATATTCCTCTCGCCATTGATCACTTCCGTTACTTCGCAGGAGCTATTCGTGCTCAAGAAGGTTCGATTGGTGAGCTCGACGAGAACACCGTGGCCTACCACTTCCACGAGCCTCTTGGTGTTGTTGGTCAGATCATCCCTTGGAACTTCCCCATCCTGATGGCTGTCTGGAAGCTCGCTCCCGCACTTGCTGCAGGTAACTGCATCGTGCTGAAGCCTGCTGAGCAGACTCCAGCATCAATCCACGTCTTGATGGAACTCATCGAAGACCTGATCCCTGCTGGTGTTCTCAACATCGTCAACGGTTTCGGTATTGAAGCTGGTGCACCGCTTGCTTCTCACAACAACATCCGCAAGATTGCGTTCACTGGTGAAACCACCACTGGTCGCCTCATCATGCAATACGCAAGTGAGAACCTGATTCCTGTCACCCTTGAGCTCGGCGGCAAGAGCCCCAACATCTTCTTCGAAGATGTTGCTTCACAGAAGGACGCTTACTACGAGAAGGCACAGGAAGGTTTCACCATGTTCGCCCTGAACCAGGGTGAAGTCTGCACCTGTCCTTCACGTGCACTGGTTGCCAAGCCCATTTATGACGGCTTCATGGCAGACGGTATTGCTCGCGTGGGCAAGATCATCCAGGGTAACCCTCTGGACACCAATACCATGATGGGTGCTCAGGCTTCCAACGATCAGCTGGAGAAGATCCTCAGCTACATCGACATCGGAAAGCAAGAAGGTGCCAAGCTTCTCTGCGGTGGTGAGCGTGCTGACCTCGGTGGAGAGCTCTCCGGTGGTTACTACGTCCAGCCCACCGTCTTCGAGGGCAAGAACTCGATGCGTATCTTCCAGGAAGAAATCTTCGGCCCTGTGCTGTCGGTTACCTCCTTCAAGGACTACGACGAGGCCATCTCGATTGCTAACGACACCCTCTACGGTCTTGGTGCTGGTGTGTGGAGCCGCGAGGCAGACACCTCCTACCGCGCAGGTCGTGCCATCCAGGCCGGTCGTGTGTGGACCAACACCTACCACCAGTACCCCGCTCACGCCGCCTTCGGTGGTTACAAGCAGTCTGGTATCGGTCGCGAGAACCACAAGATGATGCTCGATCACTACCAGCAGACCAAGAACCTCCTGGTCTCCTACGCAGAAGGCCCCATGGGCTTCTTCTAAATCGGCACTATCTAAACGGAAAAGTACACAGGAGAATCAGTAGATGGACTACACACGAGTTGAATGCACGCCTGCAGCTGAAGAGCTCATGCGCAAAATGACACTCAAGCACGGTCCACTCATGTTTCACCAATCGGGGGGCTGCTGTGATGGCAGCTCCCCGATGTGTTACCCCGTGGGGATGTTCAAAATCGGCGGATCGGACATCTTGCTCGAAACACTTCACGTGGAGGGGATCCCCTCAATCGAGTTCTATATGTCCGCCTCACAGTATGAGTACTGGAAGTTCACTCACCTCACTGTTGATGTGGTGAAGGGTCGAGGCAGCGGTTTCTCCGTTGAATCCCCTGAGGGTGTGCGCTTCATGATTCGCTCACGCATGCTTGACGATGCTGAGATTGAGCACTTCGGTTTGCTCAACAAGGAAGCTGTTTAGAACGCAGCGTCAATCTCGCGTTCACGAGCATCTTTGGCAGTGTCGAACGCTGCCTTCAATGCGGAACGCAAAGTTCCCACCTTGTCATCAATACGGGTGGTGAAACCCAAACGGGTTGCCTCGGCATCACGCTGCTTGCCTCCGTTTACAGGGCGAATCTCACCAGCAAGTGAGATCTCACCAAAGGCAGCAACTGTGTGAGCAATGGGCTTGTCATGGAACGCGCTTGCCACCGCAATGGCAATGCCGAGGTCAGCACCAGGTTCGTTCAAGCGGACTCCACCGACGGTGGAGACGTAGACATCCTTGTCACTGAGCTTGAGACCAGCTCGGCGTTCGAGCACCGCAAGCAGCATGGCTACACGGGAGCTGTCGACACCGTTCGTCACTCGACGGGGGTTCGGTGCACTGGTGGGAACGACGAGCGCTTGGATCTCAACAGGAAGTGGTCGGCGTCCTTCGAGGGCAACAGTTGCGCAGGTTCCAGACACCGCAACAGCAGATCTGCTCAGGAACAAGCCACTGGGATCGGGAACTTCTGCAATGCCGTCACCGGTCATTTCGAAGCAGCCCACTTCGTCGGTGGGGCCGAAGCGGTTCTTCAGTGCGCGGACAAACCGCAAGGCGGTTTGTCGGTCACCCTCGAAATGGCAGACAACGTCAACCAAATGCTCGAGCAAACGAGGCCCGGCAATGCTGCCGTCCTTGGTCACGTGACCAACAAGAAGAATCGGCAGGTTGCGTTCTTTCGCTACGCGAATGAGAACGCTGGCCACTTCGCGCACCTGACTCGGGCCGCCTGCAAGGCCATCAACGGCAGAGCTGGCGACTGTCTGCACAGAGTCCACGATCAGGAGAGCTGGTTGGACAGCATCAATCTGGCCAATGATGGTGGAGAGGTCAGTTTCGGCAGCGAGGTAAAGATTTTCTGTCAGTGCGCCCGTGCGAGAGGCACGCAAGCGCACCTGACTGACCGATTCTTCCGCGCTGACATAGAGAACCTTGGCGCCGGTCTTTGCAGCGCGTGATGCCACCTCAAGAAGCAGGGTGGACTTTCCCACACCGGGTTCACCCGAGAGAAGGATTGCTGCACCAGGAACAATGCCACCGCCGAGCACCCTATCGAATTCGTTAATGCCGCTGGCCCAGTGCTTAAGCTCTCCATCGGCAGGAACTTCTGTGATGGGGCGGGCAGCATTGGCCTCGCTGACAACCACAGGCTGCATCTTGACCTGGATGCCCGTCTTGGTGGCTTCTTCGACAACAGTTCCCCAGGCTTGGCACTCGCCACAACGCCCCACCCATTTGACGGTGTTCCAACCGCATTCGGTGCAGGTGTATCCAGGAGATGCTTTGGCCATGCGGACAGCCTAGCTTTCACTGCGGACAGTGGATTGGTGACTGGCGTGAGCTGTGCGTAAACTCTTAGCTATTGGTTCCGTGTCCGAGCGGCCGAAGGTGCAACTCTCGAAAAGTTGTGTGCGTGAAAGCGCACCGTGGGTTCAAATCCCACCGGGACCGCCACAGTAAAGCCCCCTGCAAAACCATCTTTATGGCCGTAGGGGGCTTTCTTCATGGGCGCTCAAACGAGGAGCGCGAACTCTGCTCTGCTCGACGCACTAGCGTTGAACTATGACGTCACCTGAAACATCCGAAAAAACCGAGGCAGAAACTGCTCCCGAAACCATTAAGTTCTCTGAACTAGGGTTGGCTGATGCAGTCCTCAAATCTTTGAAGGATGTCGGTTACGAAATCCCTTCCGCTATCCAGGCAGCCACTATCCCCATTCTTCTTGAGGGTAAAGATGTTGTTGGTCTTGCTCAAACAGGAACCGGAAAGACAGCAGCTTTTGCGCTGCCCATTCTTTCGCGCTTGGACATGTCCCAGAAGAGCCCACAGGCTCTAGTTTTGGCCCCAACCCGTGAGCTTGCTCTTCAAGTCTGTGAAGCATTTGAGAAGTATGCCTCTCACATGAAGGGCGTTCACGTTCTTCCTGTCTATGGCGGCCAGGGTTACGGCACCCAGCTTTCAGCACTTCGCCGCGGTGTTCACATCGTGGTGGGAACTCCCGGTCGCATCATGGACCACCTGCAAAAGGGAACCCTTGATCTCACCGAATTGAAGTACCTCGTACTCGATGAAGCCGATGAGATGCTCAAGATGGGATTTGCTGAGGACGTCGAGACGATTCTTGCTGACACCCCATCCGATAAGCAGGTGGCATTGTTCTCTGCGACGATGCCGGCCCAGATTCGCCGCATCTCGAAGCAGTACCTGAATGATCCCGAAGAGATCACCATCAAGAACAAGACGACCACTTCTTCGACGATCACCCAGCGTTACCTCATGGTCTCCTACCCCCAGAAAGTGGATGCGCTGACCCGCATCCTCGAAGTGGAAAACTTCGAAGGCATGATCGTCTTCACCCGCACCAAAAATGAAACTGAGACCCTTGCCGAGAAGCTTCGCGCTCGCGGATACTCTGCCATGGCAATTAACGGTGACGTTCCTCAGGCGACGCGTGAGCGCACAGTTGAGCAGCTCAAGTCAGGCAAACTCGACATTCTGGTTGCCACCGATGTGGCAGCACGTGGTCTTGACGTGGAGCGCATTAGCCACGTGGTGAACTTTGATATCCCCATTGATACCGAGTCTTATGTTCACCGCATTGGCCGCACCGGCCGTGCCGGCCGAAGCGGTGCTGCTATTAGCTTTGTTACTCCGCGTGAGAGCCGCCTGCTGAATGCCATTGAGCGAGCAACCCGTCAGCCTTTGACTCAGATGCAGCTTCCGAGCGTGGAAGACGTCAATGTCACTCGCCTGGCACGCTTCGACGACGCCATCACCGAGGCACTCGCTCAGCCTGACCTCATTCTCCAATTCCGTGAGATTGTTGGACACTACATCGAACACCACGATGTTCCAGAAGCTGATGTTGCTGCCGCACTGGCAGTAGTCGCCCAAGGTGACTCCCCACTTCTACTCTCTGCCGAAGCTGAACGAGCTCAACGATACGAGCGCGAAGAACAGACTCGTAAGGAACGAGCTGAACGCGGCGACCGCGGAGATCGTGGCGGACGTAACGATCGCAATAGCCGCGGTGATCGCGGAGACCGTGGAGATCGTGGTGGACGCCCATCACGAGATGATCGCTATTCACGTGATGACCGCGCACCCCGCGAACGTTTCAACCGTGAAGATCGACCTGAGCGTCGTCCCCGTGAGAACAACCAGCCCATGGGCTCATACCGAATTGAAGTCGGTAAGCGCCACAAGGTGGAGCCCCGTCAGATCGTGGGAGCTCTTGCTAACGAGGGTGGATTGAGCCGTCAAGATTTTGGAGCAATCAAGATTCTTCCCGATCACTCCATCGTGGAACTGCCTGCCAACCTTGACCGCGACGTTTTTGACAGGCTCGAAAACACCCGCATCAGTGGAAAGCTGATTGAGCTTCGTGCTGACCAACATGGTTCTGGCCGTCGTGATGATCGTGATGAACGCGACGAGCGTCCAGCACGCAAGCCTCGTCACTAGAAC
>JBEGUL010000041.1:0-29548 GCA_041178865.1 Actinomycetota bacterium
TTGGTGCAAGGCGCACCTGCTAAGACTCGTTCCGCGGCAAATGACGAAGCGGTTCGTGCAATTACTGAAGTTCTCAAGCAGTTCTCTGTTGATGCAACAGTGACGGGTTTTAGCCGCGGACCTACTGTGACGCGTTATGAGATTGAACTTGGCCCTGGAGTCAAGGTGGAGCGCGTGACAGCGCTGTCAAAGAACCTCTCCTATGCCGTGGCGTCCAACGAAGTTCGAATTCTTTCTCCGATTCCGGGGAAGAGCGCTATCGGAATTGAGATTCCCAACACAGACCGCGAAATCGTGACCTTAGGCGATGTGATGCGTTCCAATGCGTCGACCTCCAGTGAACATCCCATGACCATCGGTGTGGGCAAGGACGTTGAGGGCGGCTTTGTTGTGGCGAACCTGGCCAAAATGCCCCACTTGCTCGTTGCTGGCTCAACTGGTTCAGGTAAGTCCAGTTTCGTGAACTCTATGATCACTAGTATTTTGATGCGCTCTACGCCCGCAGAAGTCCGCATGGTCCTGGTGGACCCCAAGCGTGTTGAACTTGCTCCCTACGCTGGTGTTCCTCACCTGATTACGCCCATCATCACCAACCCCAAGAAGGCTGCGGAAGCCTTGCAATGGGTGGTGAAAGAGATGGATATGCGTTACGACGACTTGGCCAGCTTCGGTTTCCGTCACATCGATGATTTCAACCGCGCTGTGGTGAATAACGAAATCACTCTGCCACCAGATAGCAAACGTGAACTTCGTCCCTATCCTTATCTCCTGGTGGTCGTTGATGAGCTTGCAGATCTCATGATGGTTGCTCCACGTGACGTGGAAGACTCCGTTGTTCGTATCACCCAGTTAGCTCGTGCATCGGGTATTCACCTCGTTCTGGCTACTCAGCGTCCATCAGTTGACGTGGTGACTGGTTTGATCAAGGCCAACGTCCCTTCACGCCTGGCCTTTGCTGTGACCAGCGTTACTGACTCCCGAGTGATCTTGGATCAGCCCGGTGCTGACAAGCTCATCGGTCAAGGAGATGCTCTGTTCCTGCCGATGGGGGCAAACAAGCCCATTCGTGTGCAGGGTGCCTGGGTTTCAGAAGAAGAGATACACAAGGTTGTTACACACGTCACGCGCCAGGCCAGGCCTGAATATCGCCAAGATGTCGCAGTAGCTGCAGAGCGCAAAGAGATTGATGCTGACATCGGAGATGACCTCGATGTCTTACTGCAGGCGGTTGAACTTGTGGTTTCGACCCAGTTTGGTTCAACGTCCATGCTGCAGCGCAAGCTCCGCGTCGGTTTCGCAAAAGCTGGCCGCTTGATGGACTTGATGGAGAGTCGCGAGATTGTCGGCCCCTCAGAAGGTTCTAAGGCTCGTGATGTTCTGGTTTCACAAGAACAACTACCTGAAGTCCTTGCCAAGCTGAAGGGCGACGTTGTCGCTCCGCCCGCCGCTGCACCAGTGGTGAGCGTGGCTGGCGACCCTTATGCCAATGATCCTGTTGCGGGCATGAGTGCCGGCGTCGAAGAGGTTGATGGCGACGAGGGAAGCGAAGACGCGTGGGACCTCACCGGTCGCGACTAGCCTTGAGCTTATGAAGCACGTACCTAATACCATCACGATTATCCGGATCTTTTTTGCACCGGTTTTTATTTGGATGTTATTAACTGCAGGGCCGGATCTGAATTCGCCGCTTCGCTGGTGGGGTGCTGTTTTGTTTGTCGTCGGTATGGCTACTGACGGTGTTGATGGCTACTTAGCCCGTAAATACAACGTGGTCAGTGACTTCGGAAAGCTTCTAGATCCCATTGCGGACAAAGTCCTCACTGGCGGAGCATTGATCACTCTTTCTCTCTTGGGTGAGTTGCCTTGGTGGGTGACGGGACTGATTTTGCTCAGAGAAGTGGGAATCACTGTGTTCCGGCTCGTCGTTCTCAGCGACCGTGTCATTCCTGCTTCGCGTGGTGGCAAGATCAAGACCATTACTCAGTTCGTCGCCATCACCTTTGCACTGTTTCCTATGCAATCTGTGATCGGGGATAGTGCAAACATCATCAACATCGTGTTGATGTCGACAGCCACCATCATCACCGTCTGGACTGGTGTTGATTACCTGGTCGATGCGTGGCGCCAGAGCAAGAAGCTCTCAGGCTCCGCTGAAGCACAGTAGTTTCCCATGCACAGCGAATTGATGACACGTCTCACTGAGAGAGGACTCACTGTTGCTGTTGCAGAATCCCTCACCGGGGGTCTGCTGTGTGCTGCTTTGACAGAGGTTCCCGGTGCTTCCAAGGTGATTCGCGGGGGAGTAGTCGCCTATGCCACTGATCTCAAATCCTCTCTGCTTAATGTCGACCACGATCTGCTTGCCACGGTGGGGGCCGTTGATGCAGATGTTGCCCTCGCAATGGCTGCTGGTGTTGCCAGCAAACTGGGAACAGATATTGGGCTCTCCACCACCGGAGTTGCTGGACCAGAACCGCAGGATGGAAAAGCTGTGGGAACGGTTTTTATCGCGTGTGTGTGGGGAGAGAAGCGCGTCGTGGAAGAGCTTTCGCTGACAGGAACACGTAATGAGATACGTTCTTTGACTGTTCATGCCGCCTTGCGCCTACTGGCATCTGTTGTGTCCTGAACTTTCTGAAACAAAATGGGAATAAAAGTGTCGTAACCTAAGTTGACACAAGCAGACTCACATCTGGTTTTCAGGTTTGTGGAGCTAGCATGAGTTATAGATGTAGAGGAACCAACCAGGTTCACCAGCGTAGGGAGGCACCATGATTCTTGTTCGACAGGAAATCGGCGATGTTCTGCGCGACTACCGCTTGCAGAAAGGTCGCACACTGCGACAGGTTGCAAGCAAGGCCAGCGTGGCACTCGGTTACTTGAGTGAAGTAGAACGTGGCCAAAAGGAAGCAAGCTCAGAGATTCTTGCTGCAGTAGCAGATGCTCTGGATACTCCTATCTCGCAGATTATGCGTGAAGTAGGAGATCGTCTTGCTGTGATTGAAGGAATCGATCCTATTCGTGCGATTCCCGATACCGTTCCAGACGAGTTCGTCAACGACTTCGCAGCCACTCGCTAGAAGAGCCCTTGCGCCTCAGCGAATTTTGGCGTGCCGTCTCGGATGAGTTCGGTGAGGCTTATGGCCGGGTTTTGGTCAATGATTTAGTGTTGTCTGAGTTAGGTTCTGTAACTTCTGCAGAGGCACTGCGAAAGGGAATTCCCGCACGTTCCGTGTGGCTTGCCCTGGTCAAAGCAGTTGATGTACCCGAGTCACGTTGGTATGGCGTAGGACTGCCGGAGCCGAAGAAGTAATTTTCAACACGCCGACATTTGTTCGAATATGTATTCGAAAACGGCTAGTCTCCTACACATGCACTTGTTTGCACGTGTTATCCACGGAGGATCACCTCTGACTCTCAATGTCAGTGGCTCCTCTTACGGTGAAATACGTCCACATAGGAGCATGCGCCTTGTCGTAAGCGCCCCGCAGCGCCCGTCCCGCCTTCACCGGCCGGCCGGTAGCGGAGGAGTAGCACGGCAGCCGATAGGCGAATCAACCTCGATAAGTAAAGGAGACGGCCATGGCATCTGCCGCTGACCGCGAAAAAGCACTAGAAACAGCACTAGCCCAAATCGACCGCCAGTTCGGTAAAGGTTCCGTCATGCGCCTGGGAAGCGATGAACGCGCTCCCGTCGAGGTGATTCCCACAGGTTCCATCGCATTGGATGTGGCCCTCGGCATTGGCGGACTTCCCCGTGGACGCATCGTAGAGATCTACGGTCCTGAATCCTCGGGTAAGACCACACTGACTCTGCACGCCATTGCAAACGCACAAAAGGCCGGCGGAATCGCTGCCTTTATCGATGCTGAGCACGCACTTGATCCTGAATACGCGAAGAAGCTAGGCGTCGACATTGATGCGCTCCTGGTTTCACAGCCAGACACCGGTGAGCAGGCTCTGGAAATTGCAGACATGCTGGTTCGCTCCGGATCTATCGACCTCATCGTCATCGACTCGGTTGCCGCTCTCGTGCCTCGCGCTGAAATCGAAGGTGAAATGGGTGACACTCACGTCGGTCTTCAAGCTCGTCTGATGTCACAGGCATTGCGCAAGCTCACCGGCGGACTGAACTCCACCAACACAACCATGATCTTCATCAACCAGCTCCGCGAGAAGATTGGCGTCTTCTTTGGAAGTCCAGAAACCACCTCTGGTGGTAAAGCGCTGAAGTTCTACGCCTCGGTTCGCCTCGATATCCGTCGTATTGAGACTCTCAAGGACGGTACCGACGCAGTGGGTAACCGTACTCGCGTCAAGGTCGTCAAGAACAAGATGGCACCACCCTTCAAGCAGGCAGAGTTCGACATTCTCTACGGAATTGGTATCTCGCGTGAAGGTAGCCTCATCGACTTTGGTGTCGACCACGGCATCGTCAAGAAGTCTGGTGCCTGGTACACCTACGAAGCAGATCAGCTTGGTCAGGGTAAGGAAAACTCTCGTAACTTCCTCCTTCAGAACCCAGCTATCGCTCTTGAGATTGAACAGAAGATTCTGGCCAAGCTCGGCGTAGGTGCCGCAGCAGCTGAAGCTGCTGCTTTGGAAGCTGCTGCAACTGCTGCTGAAGTCGAACCAGACTTCGACGCAGTCGACGAGGTTCGTAAGGAAGCTTGAGCTTCGTGACAAACGTCACCTTTCTGCCCTGGGTAAACCCAGAAAGCAGTCCCATCGCTGCCTCGCCTGAAATATCAGGCGAGGCAGTAGGGGATGCTTCTGTGATTCCTGCAGGTGTTCAACGACTGAGTCGAGTCATGTTCACAGAGGTAGAAGAGATCGTCGAAGTAGCGGAAGAAGAATCTGTAGCCGCATTCGATCTTGAGGCACTGGAGCAAACACTGCTTCGTAAACTCCATACGCATGACATGTCGGTTCATGAAGTGATGACCTGGCTGAGATCTAAAGACGCGGCTGAAGGCGACGCGGCTGAGCTCATTGCTAAGTTCGAGCGCCTGAACTACCTCAATGATGAACGTCTGGCTCGAGAACTCGTCTCGAGGTTGAGTGAGCGAAAAGGAAAGAGTAAGTCCGTCATTGCTCGGGAGCTGCGACAGCGAGGAATTTCTTCCCATGCTGTTGATGCGGCACTTGAAGCAATTGATGATGACGATGAGTTGGCCAAAGCTACTGAACTTGCTCTGCAACGTGTTCGACAGTTCAGCAAACTCGATCAGGTAACCGCAGAACGCCGTCTGACAGGTTTTCTCAGTCGTCGCGGATATTCGGGTCAAACTGTCCGCGAGGCGTGCAGAGAGGCACTTGCGTCGAGGAATTAGGCTAAGTCCGTGCTCAATGACATCCTCAACAGTCCCTACGCAGTAGCCGCAGCACTCGTGGTTGTCATTGCGTACATCACCTGGGGCTATCGCCGCCGAAAGTAATGGACAAATATGTTTGATCTAGACCCTGCAGGCGGCGAAACAGTCCAGAAGCCCGCAAAGCCGCTCACAGAGAAGCAGATAGCTTCTCGACTGAAAACTAAAAAGTTCAACACAGTCGCAGTGATTATTTGTGCAAGTTTGTGCGCCTTATTAGGTGTTGTGTCGGCTGTGCTTCCCTCGGGTGTATCAACGCCGTGGATGTTTGCTAGCTATGCCGCTGGCTATGTGGGTGTCATGTGGGCACTTGCTGGACTGTGGTCCCACTATATGGGCCCTAACGCACCGAAATAAACACAGTCTTTCCCCGCGTAAACTTATGGGGTTATGAACAACCCAAGTGAAGCACCCACCCTCATCGCCGCATCTGACGCGGCTGTCGATGAACACGGGCGTCAGCGTACCTATGAGGTGCGCACATTTGGTTGCCAAATGAACGTTCACGACAGTGAACGTCTGGCAGGATCAATGGAAGCCGCCGGCTACGTGAAGTTTGAATTCGCCGCAGATGCCGAGGCAGATCCTGACCTCAAACGCAGTGCAAGTTCTGCTCAGCCTGACGTCGTGGTAATCAACACCTGCGCAGTGCGCGAAAACGCGGACAACAAGCTCTATGGAAATTTGGGTCATTTGGCCCGTGTCAAGGAGAAGCACAAGGGTCTCCAGATTGCCGTGGGTGGTTGTTTAGCCCAGAAAGATCAGGCACTTCTTCTCAAGAAGGCCCCGTGGGTTGATGTTGTCTTTGGCACCCACAACATGGGCTCACTGCCCGGTTTACTGGAGCGTTCACGCCACAACAACAAGGCAGAGCTAGAAATTCTTGAGTCCCTTGAGACTTTCCCCTCGACATTGCCCACGAAGCGTGATTCCACCTACTCGGGGTGGGTATCCATCTCCGTGGGGTGCAACAACACCTGTACTTTCTGCATCGTGCCAAGCCTGCGAGGTAAGGAAAGAGACCGCCGTCCAGGTGAGGTACTCAATGAAGTCAAAGCTTTGGTTGATCAAGGTGCCATCGAAGTCACCTTGCTTGGACAAAACGTCAACACCTACGGTGTTGAGTTTGGCGATAAGGGCGCGTTCGCCAAGCTTCTCAGGGCTTGTGGCGAAATTGAAGGCCTCGAGCGAGTGCGCTTCACCAGCCCACACCCGGCAGCTTTTACTGATGACGTGATTCAGGCAATGGCTCAAACGCATAACGTGATGCCCCAGCTGCACATGCCCCTGCAATCTGGTTCAGACAGCGTTCTCAAGGCCATGAGACGCAGCTATCGCAGTGATAAGTTCCTTGGCATTCTCCAGCGCGTGCGCGAAGCAATGCCTCATGCTGCGATTAGCACTGACATCATCGTGGGATTCCCTGGTGAAACTGAAGAAGACTTCGAAGAGACAATGCGGGTCGTGGCAGAGGCACGCTTTGCCACTGCCTTCACTTTCCAATACTCCAAGCGTCCGGGCACCCCTGCTGCTGAGATGGAGAACCAAATCCCTAAGGCAGTCGTTCAGGAACGCTATGAACGCTTGCTCAAATTCCAAAATGACATTGCGTGGCAAGAAAACAAGGCCCAAATTGGCCGAGAGGTTCATGTTTTGGTAGCCAACGGTGAGGGTCGTAAGGACAGCGCCACCGAGCGGATGAGTGGCCGCGCAGAGGATTCTCGTCTGGTGCACTTTGAAGTGACTGCCGGGAGTGAAGTTCCCCGCCCTGGTGACATTGTGACCGTGACGATTACTGAGGCTGCACCGTTCCACCTTTTGGCCGATGACCTCACGGGAGCTCCTCTTCGGGTTCGTCGCACCATCGCCGGAGATGCGTGGGACAGGGAGCAGGCCGAAAGCTGTGGTGTTCCCTCAACCGGCGGCGCAAAGAATCTGGGATCAACCTCAATTCCTGTTGTTGGTCTCGGTATGCCGACTCTTCGTGTTTCCACTGCTCCGATCTATGACCTCGACGACGGTCAGCGTTAGCGTGAACGAGAAGACCCAAATCTTAGCGATTGTGGGGGCAACGGGGACGGGAAAGTCAGACCTCTCACTTGATGTTGCTGAGGCCTTGATTAAGCAGGGTCTGGGGGTTGAGATTGTTAACGCCGATGCCATGCAGCTCTACACAGGCATGGATATTGGGACAGCGAAGCTCCCTGTTTCTGAGCGTCGAGGCATCCCTCATCACATGTTTGACGTGTTGGCCGTGACTGATGAGGCAGCGGTTGCCGACTACCAGGCACACGCCCGCGAAGTTATCTCGCAGATTATTTCCCGCGGCAACCTGGCAATCCTTGTTGGTGGCTCTGGTCTCTATGTCAGCAGTGTGTTATTTGATTTCGAATTCCCTGGTCATGATGATGCGGTGCGAGCACGGCTTGAGTTAGAGCTCGAAGAGCGTGGTCCAGGAATCATGTTCCAGAAGTTGAAGTCCCTCGCGCCTGAAGCTGCTGAGCGGATTGATGAGAAGAATTCCAGACGCGTAGTTCGGGCACTAGAAGTACTCGAAGTCACAGGAAGTACTGCAGCGCTAGGGACCCTGCCAGAAGAACCTATGTATTGGCGCCCCAGCGTCATTATCGGTCTTGCAGAGGATCGAGAGGTTCTTGTTGAGCGTCTTGATGGCCGAGTTGTGAAGATGTGGGCGGATGGACTTCTCTCCGAAGTGAACGACCTCATTCCGCAGGGGATCGAAAAGGGTGTGACAGCCCGTCGAGCCATTGGTTACGCTCAAGCACTTGCTGAGCTTTCCGGGGAGATGACTCAGTCAGAAGCGATTGAAGAAACTCAGTCGATTACCCGCCGCTATGCGCGCCGGCAAGTGAGCTGGTTCAAGCGGTATACAGATCTCACCTGGATACCAGCAGGAGACTCGGACAACGTGGCCGAGGTTATCTCCCGGCTGAGCCTTTAAGCTGGAGTCATGGCTCTCTCCCTTCACTTCACAAAAGGTCACGGAACTGGTAATGATTTCGTGCTCTATAGCGACCCTGAAGGTGAGCTTCCGCTCACTCCGAGCCAAATAGCAGCGCTGTGTGATCGCCACTTTGGTATTGGTGCTGACGGGGTTATCCGAGCGGTCAAGAGCAGCAGGCTCAACCGTAAGCATGAGCCAGGTCAGATTGTTGTTGATCCAGCAGGTGCTGCCGCGCTCGCTGAAGACTCTGCCGCCGAATGGTTCATGGATTACTACAACTCAGATGGTTCACTGAGCGAGATGTGTGGCAACGGTATTCGGGTCTATGCCAAGTATTTGCTCGAAACCGGCCTTACCTCGATCAATCGTGGTGAAACTCTGGCTATTGGTACCCGTGCCGGTGTGCGGGACCTCACTGCGCAGGGAACTCAGTTCCAAGTGGATATGGGGCGATGGAGCTTTGACGGCGGGGAGCCCGTTGTGAAGGTAGCTGGTGTTGCAGTGGCTAGACCAGGCGTGGGTATTAATGTCGGCAACCCTCACGTGATTGCCGCATTTGCTGATGATGAAGAACTTGACGCAGCTGACTTGAGCACTGCACCGCGGCTTGAGCCTGCACCAGCTGAGGGAGCCAATGTTGAACTCGTTGTTCCTCGAGACCCTCTGGTGAAAGACGGTGTGGGACATATCCGTATGCGCGTGCACGAACGCGGTTCAGGAGAGACACTGTCTTGTGGCACCGGCGTGGTGGCAGCTGCTCTCGCAACCCGTCACTGGGCAGGCGATGGAGCACCTCACAATTGGCGGGTAGATGTTCCTGGTGGAACTCTTGCTGTGCGGATGTTCCCCACAGAAGAAGGAGAGCATGTGGCGCTTTCAGGCCCTGCTGAGCTTGTGTACACCGGAACTGTGGAACTGGGCTAACTCAGCATGAAAACCTCTCACAAAGCCATTCTGAGCCTCTGCGTTGCCACTGTGAGTGTGCTCTCACTTACTGCGTGTAATCAAATCCCTAGTTTGGCTGCCTCAGACCAGGCTGCCAACAAAGCAGCATGTGAGGCAGTGGGTCAAACCTGGGAAACTCTCAACGCCGCACTGGGCTCCGGAGATATTGCCGGGTTACCTGCTGCGTTCATCAGTATTCCCGCACAGCTCGATACGGTGCTCTCGCAGACAACAGATAAGCCACTCACTGAAGCTCTTGACGAGCTGAAGAAGAATGCACAGTCCGTAGTTGAAGGAAACCAGCCTGATGTGGGCGGATTTATTGCCTCCGGCGTGGGGATTTCAGCTCGCTGCGCGATTTTGGGCGCGTCTGTGAACTTGGAACTTCCCACACTTCCTTAGTTCGTTCGCACAACCTTGATGATTCGGAAACCCTTGCGGGTGTCTTCTCGGGTTACCTCATGTGTTGCGTTGAATTCGGTTCCAAGCCACTTCTCAAACGAATCAGCACCTAAGTGCTTGGCAACAACTAAATAGGCCTCACCGTTGACGTTGAGGCGGGGAAGCCATGTGGACATAATCTGGTGAAGCTCGGCCTTTCCCACTCGAATGGGAGGGTTTGACCAGATGAGGTCAAAGCTGATTGAGCTCTCAACTGAGTCGGGGAGACCCACAGTGATGTTGGTCAGTCCCAGCCGTGCTGCATTTCTCTTGGTGAGCTCGAGTGCACGCTCGTTCACATCAACGGCATAGATAGAGGCTCCAGGGGCTTCTAAGCCCAGCGTGAGAGCAATGGCCCCCCAGCCACAGCCAAGGTCGAGGAAATTACCTGACTCAGCCGGAGTGGGAGCGCTATAGAGCAGCTGTTCCGTGCCTGCATCTATGTGATCCGGGCTAAAAATACTTCCTGCAGTCTCGACGGTGTAATCACCGTGCGCCAAACGCACAGCAATCTCCGTGCTGCGTAATTCTCCAGCTGGCTGTGCCGAGAAGTAGTGCTCGGTCTTCTTCTCAGTCATATGTTGAGGTTAGTTGACCGTGACGTTCCATGAGCCGTCAGCCTTAATGGTGACGACTGAAGGACCTGCAGAAATCGGGCTGCGCTGGTCAACCATGGTGGGGGAGTTCACCAAGGTCAACGGGTTTGACGTTGGGCCAAAGAACTGCGTGACCACAATGCCCTGGTCAGGTGCGAAGGTCTCTGCGTGCAGTGTTGCGGCAGCGCCTGCGTAGAGATAGACAAGGTCACCGCTGGTTGAGCTCGGAGAGGCAATAGGCCCTTGAGCTGCTGTTGATACGGGAGAAATGAGAACCGACCACGTTACGTCATTAGCAGTGGTGATTTTGAGAGCACCAGCAGTATTTGAGCCGTAACCAGCAAGACCGAAGGCAACCGTTCCGTTGTAGGTGCCGGGGCTGGTCACGATGGTGTCAATGACGGTCACGTTGTCTGTAGCCAGAACTTCAACCAGGAAAGCAACATCGTTCAAGTTAGTGGTGTCAATCTTGACCACACCGGCAGTGATGTTGTTGCCGAAGTCCACGACCTTGGTGCCAGTTTGGTTAGTGCGGCTGACGGGGCTGAAAGTGCCATAGGTCTTATCCGCCCAGGTTGTCACTGGAACAATCGTGGGGCTTGGAGTAGGCGTGGGGCTTGCCGTCTTTGTCGGAGTTGGCGAAGGTGTGGGGGTCACAGTGGGGGTCGGAGTCTTGGTGGGTGTTGCTGTGGGGTGAGGAGTGGGTGTCACGGTGGGAATACCCGAGTTGGTGGGCTCTGGCTTTGGTGCGCCGTTAGCAACCACAACAAATGTCACCAAAGCAATCACGATGACCGCAGCAAGCGTGCTGACGATGATCCAGGGAAGTTTGGAAGACGGTGCAGGGGTGTTAGGGGTAGACACAAGAACTCCTCATAGAAATGGCCTGCGTGGTGACGCAGACCGTGACTTGAGTTTATCTCTTAGTTTTCTGCACCTCAACGGCAGGCCCAGAGCATCCCTTGGTAGGGCAGCCATCATCAGGTGCCCCTGGATACATCATGCAGCCACCGAGGACTATCTCGCCGCGTGCAACCTGCTCGAAGGCATCCGGTGCGGGAAACCCATACACAATGGGCACCAGTGCAGCACCGCAGTGGGGGCACGGGGCAAGTGTGGAGGTCATAGCTTCACACTACTTGGACCAAGCTGGGAATGATTCACAGCCAGGGGCGATATCTTTGAAGCAATGACTACTGAGTCCTCTGACGACATCGTTGACCGCGTCCTTTCCCGTGCTGCGGGAAAAACAGACAAGGCACGTGTTTCCGTGTTTTCTTCCGGCAGAGCACAAGCCCTAGATGATACTTCTGTGGGTGATCATGACCGTAGTTTTGACGGAGAACAGCAAGATCTTGCGGACCGTATTTCTCTCCGCCGCGTTCAAGGTCTCTCCACTGAACTTGAGGATGTCACTGAGGTTGAATATCGCCAGGTTCGACTGGAAAACGTTGTCCTGATTGGGGTTTATCCCAAGGGACAAGTGGAAGACGGCGAGAACTCGATGCGTGAACTTGCTGCGCTGTGTGAAACAGCCGGGGCACAGGTTCTCGATGGTGTGATGCAGATGCGCCCGATGCCAGATCCTGCCACCTATCTTGGTCGAGGTAAGACCCAAGAGCTTCGTGACCTTGTTGCCGCACTCGGTGCGGATACGGTTGTGGCCGATACAGAACTTGCACCCTCTCAGCGCCGTGCGCTGGAGGATGAAGTAAAGGTCAAGGTTATTGACCGCACTGCGGTCATCCTCGACATCTTCAGCCAACACGCGAAGAGTCGTGAGGGTAAGGCTCAGGTCGAACTCGCTCAAATGCAATACATGCTTCCTCGCCTGCGTGGTTGGGGTGAATCCATGTCCCGCCAGGCCGGTGGTCAGGTGGGTAGCGGTGGTGCCGGTATGGGTTCACGTGGACCTGGTGAAACCAAGATTGAACTCGACCGCCGACGAATTAACACACGTATGGCCAAGCTGCGCAAGCAGATTGAAGCGATGAAGCCGGCACGTGACACCAAACGAGCTAACCGCAAGCGCAACTCTGTTCCCTCGGTTGCCATCACGGGATACACCAATGCAGGAAAGTCATCGCTGCTCAACCGCATTACCCGAGCAGGTGTGCTGGTGGAGAATGCACTCTTTGCCACGCTTGATGCCACTGTGCGACAAGCGCAGACTGAGGATGGTCGCAACTACACCCTCGTTGACACTGTCGGGTTTGTGCGTAACCTGCCACATCAATTAGTCGAGGCGTTCCGTTCAACTATTGAAGAAGTAGCTGATGCGGATCTCATCGTCCATGTCGTGGATGCTTCTCACCCCGACCCTGCTTCACAGATTCGCACTGTGCGTGACGTCATCGGCGAAGCAGATGCCTCTGACATTCCTGAACAGATTGTGTTCAATAAGTGCGATCTGATTGATGACAACACCAGATTGTTACTTCGAGGTCTCGAGCCATCTGCCATCTTTGCCTCTGCGCGAACAGGAGAGGGTATTGAAGAGGTTCTCCGGGTCATTGCTGAACGTATTCCCACCCCCGACGTTCCCTTGAACCTACTGGTGCCCTACAAGCGTGGAGATGTGGTCTCCTCCTTGCATGCCAAGGCTGTGGTTGATTTCACTGACTATGAAGAAGCAGGAACACGGCTCCAGGTTCGGGTCAAACATGCAGATCTTCCTCAATTCGAGGAATTTATCTCTGCCTAGTTAGAGAACCTTGAAGTCTGTGAGCTGTGCTGAAAGTCCGGCACCATCGGGGGCATAGACCCAGGGGGCATCTCCGGCCTGAATGTGCTCTTCAGCCTTTGTGCGGCCACCAGCAAGAACTGCTTCACCATTTGAGAGTTGACGAATAGCAACAGCCTTTACATTGGTGGGGTGTTCTTTTTCAAACTCGGCATAAATTGACTCGTCGTGCTGACCATCATCGCCGACAAGAATCCACTTGATCTTGGGGAATTCTGAGGCCAAACGGCGGAGTTGGGTCTCTTTGTGAGCGCGGCCTGAGCGGAACATGCGGTCGTGGGTGGGACCCCAGTCGGTCAGGAGCAATGTCCCCTTGGGATAGAGGTTGCGACCAAGGAATCGGCGAAGAGTGGGTGCGACGTTCCATGCCCCAGTGGAGAGATACACCACGGGCATATCTTCCTCAATTTCGGCAACCCGAGAGAGAAAAACTGCCATGCCAGGGGTGGGAACGCGGGCGTGCTCATCGAGGACAAAAGAGTTCCATGCGGCCAAGAAAGGGCGGGGAAGAGCCGTCACCATCACTGTGTCATCAACGTCAGAGACCAAACCTACGCTGACGCGAGGAGAGATGACATGAATACTGGATTCTGTGACCTCTGAGCCCTCGGCTTGAATCTGCACGGTGTGCATTCCAGGCTTCAGTTTCATAGGAATTTGCACATCAACAACTCCACCACGGTCAGCTTTGACCACGGTCTTCACATTATTGATGGTGATGGTCACAGAGACTTCGTTGACCGGGACAGCTGTGAAAGAGCGCCATCCGCGGACACTCTCGGAGCGTTTCTTCATCTTTCTCGCAGCGCGAGAACCTGGACGGGGGTTGCGTGTCAGGAGAACACGAGAAAGTACCCGGACCCATTCGGTGGAACCGTAACCTGGGTAGGGAACAACAGTTACTGCATAGCCGCGCTTGCGTGCCCGCTTTTCTCGGTAGGCGTGAAAGCTGTCCTCGATTCGAGCTGCGCGGTGCATGACATCTTGGGTCAGTTCCGCAGCGCTTGTCGGCTTGCTCTTCTTCACGTCACTCAGTTTGTCAGAGTTTAGGAACCCAGAGGGTTCTCCACGGTGCGAGCGTCATTATCGCCAGGCTCATCCATGTATTTCTCCTGCGTTTTTTCCACGCGCTTCTTGATGAGGGAGACCACAACAATAAATGCGACCACGATGCCGATGAAGAGGAAACCGGCCCATTCATACTTTGCGGCAAACGCTTCATATTGGTCTTTGAGCACAGCAGCCAAGGTGACATAGACAAAAGTCCAGATCACGCATGCCGCAGAAGTCCATGCGATGAAAGTTCGGTACTTCATCTTGGTCATTCCCACCGTCAGAGGGATGAGTGAGTGGAGGACGGGCAGGAAGCGGCTCAAGAAGACGGCGATACCACCACGGCGGTCAATATAGTTTTCTGCTTGCTGCCAGCGGTGAGGGCCTAGTTTTCTCCCCAACCACGAACGGCGGATATGTGGTCCAAAGTATTTCCCGACAAAAAAACCTATAGTTTCACCGGTGAGCGAGCCCACGATCACCATAACCACCATGAAGACGTATTCCTGAAGGTTCGTGATGGCTGTGCTGGAGATGAGTACAACGGTGTCGCCGGGAATAACGAGACCGACCAAGAAAGAGGTCTCCAGCATGATGAAAAGCGCGGAAAGCAAAGTGCGAGTGACGGGATCTACTGAGGCAACTGCAGAAAGAATGTTGTTAATGATTTCGTTCATCAGGCACCCGGCAATTCATGCGCAAGAAGTTCGTATTGGTGGCGCCAATGTGTCAGGCGTTCGGTGTTGATTGTCAGCTTGGGGCCACCAATCCACTCTGTTACTGCACGAATGCCGTGCAGAGCATTCACTGCATAGAGTTCTACCCCGTCAAGATCAGCTGGGGTGGCCCACGTTTCAGAAACAGTCACACCATCTATTGCGGCAAGTTCTCGGGCTACAGCAATAGTCGTGCTGTCAACTCGAATAGCTTCTGCTGGGGGAACGTGGAGAGCACCATCGGTGAACCAGATCAGGCAGGTCGTTGATCCATCAATGATGCGTCCCTGACTATCCAGAATGACCGCGTCATCAGCGCCGAGTTGTTGAACTTCAACGCGAAGAGTATTCAGTGCCGGAATGTCTGGCCCCTTGATACTAGGTTCAACTCGGGGATCAGAGGACGCAGTTGCCACAGCAAGAGTTTCTCCAAGAGCCGGTGCTGGGCGGATGTGGAGCTCGAGCTCTCCTCGTTCCGTCAGATCAATTCGGGGGAACAGCATTCCTTCACGAGGAAGTGCAGCAGTGACGGCATCGAGGAAATCATCAACAGGTCGAACAAGTCCCTGGAACTGTGCAGATGCCCTGAAGCGATCGAGATGGCGCTGATAACCCACAACCTTCCCCTCGTTCAGGAGAAAAGAATCAGCCGCATAAAGCGAAATTTCAGGCGCGCCAGTAACGTCGACTAGTTCACTGCCATTCCAGCGAAAACGTAAGACATCCACAGCCCTAGGCTAGTACGGTGACCAGGCAAGTTAAGCGCGTAAGGATGCCACAGTGGGTTGACCCAGCTGCTGTCTACGTTGCGCTCGCCGAAGGGCAGACCCGGGCTATCTGGCTGGATGCTGGACCGCACGCCATAACGGGCCTGTCCTACATCAGCATTCCCACCGAGAAAGTACTCACGGAGAATGTCGCCCGCGGGGATGTCACCATCTTTGAGAAATTGCGTTCCTCCCTTGAATACGATGCTGCGGTTGATACCTCTGTTGCGCGCGCGAACGGGTTCTCCCTCGGTTGGGTGGGCTGGCTTGGCTATGAGCTAGCTGCTCACACGGCAGGAGTGCCAACCTCAGAATCAACCACACCTGACGCACTGTTTGTCTACGTGGACTGGGTACTTGAATTTGATCACGAGCAGAACACTCTGGATCTATTGGTACTAGGAACCGATGAAACTCTGGGGGAACGAACAGCGTGGGTTTCTGACCGTCTCACAGCAGCTGAATCACCAGTTCCTCATGATCCTGCCCCTGTACCGTCACTTTCCGTGAGGTGGCGGCACTCGCCAGCTCACTATCAGCAGTTGGTTCAACACTGTTTAGATGCCATCACCGCCGGTGATGCGTATCAACTGTGTTTGACTAATGAAGTGCAGGTTGCGGGGGAGTTTGACCCTCTCGAAGTTTATCTTCGCCTGAGGCACGCAAACCCCAGTCATCATGGTGGACTGATTTCGGTGGAGGACATGGCATTGCTCTCCAGTAGCCCTGAAATCTTTCTCACTGTTGATGCAGAGGGGCACCTGACAACCAAGCCCATTAAGGGTACGCGTAAGCGGGGTAGCGATGGAGTCAGGGATAGGGCGCTCGCCGAGGAACTGGTGGCCAGTGAGAAAGAACGCGCTGAGAACCTTATGATTGTTGACCTCATGCGTAATGATGTGGGCCGTGTTGCCCAGCTCGGCACCGTTCGCGTTGATTCGCTGATGGAAGTCGAAACATATGAGCATGTGCATCAGCTTGTCTCGACTGTCTCTGCAGAACTTGCGCAGGGGGTGACTGCCGTTGACGCACTTGAGGCGTGTTTCCCCGCTGGATCCATGACGGGGGCGCCCAAGATCAGCGCAATGACAATCTTGAATAGTTTGGAACAAGGCCCGCGAGGAATTTATTCGGGAGCATTTGGCTATCTCGGAATTGATGGCGCTGCACACTTTGCCATGGTGATTCGGAGCATTGTGTTGAGCCCCTCAGGGGCCACCATAGGTACCGGTGGTGGAATTACCAGTGGTTCAGAGCCTCGGGCAGAACTCGAAGAGACCTGGGTGAAAGTGGCTCCGCTTCTGAGGGCATTAGGCGTCTCGCCAAACGAGTATTCTTAGAAGGATGTCTGAGAACGAGGGCGCGACCTATAACTTCGCGGAAATTCAAGAAAAATGGCTTCCAATCTGGGATGAGATTCAGCCATTCCGCTCTGACGACCCCTCGGATGAGCGTCCCCGCAAGTATGTGCTCGACATGTTCCCTTACCCCTCTGGCGACCTTCACATGGGCCACGCAGAGGCTTATGCCCTGGGTGACGTCATCGCCCGCTACTGGCGTCATCGCGACCACAACGTTCTGCATCCCATCGGATGGGACTCCTTTGGTCTTCCTGCTGAGAATGCGGCCATCAAGCGCGGTCTGAACCCCGTTACCTGGACCTACGACAACATCGACCAGCAGAAGCGTTCGATGCGTCGTTATGCCACCAGCTTTGACTGGTCTCGTGTGATTCACACTTCCGACCCTGAGTATTACAAGTGGAACCAGTGGTTGTTCCTTCAGATGTATAAAAAGGGCTTGGCATATCGCAAGGACAGCTGGGTCAACTGGGACCCCGTAGACCAAACTGTTTTGGCCAACGAGCAGGTTATGCCTGATGGCACTTCGGAGCGCTCTGGCGCCATCGTGGTGAAGAAGAAGCTCACCCAGTGGTACTTCCGCATCACTGACTACGCTGATCGCCTGTTGGATGACCTCGACACCCTGGAAGGTCAATGGCCTGCCAAGGTGCTCACCATGCAGCGCAACTGGATTGGCCGTTCTATCGGTGCAGATGTGGACTTCGTCATCGAAGGCCGAGATGCACCCGTCACCGTCTTTACAACCCGTCCTGACACCCTGCACGGTGCAACGTTCATGGTTGTTGCCCCAGATGCCGACCTGGCCTCCGAACTAGCTGCAGGTGCATCTTCTGAGATTCACGCAGCATTCACCGATTACCTCACCGAGGTTCAAAAGGCGACCGAAATTGAGCGTCAAGCAACGGATCGACCCAAGACCGGTGTCTTCCTCGGTCGCTTCGCTATCAACCCGGTCAATGGGGAGCGTCTGCCCATCTGGGCTGCTGACTACGTTCTCGCTGACTACGGCCACGGTGCGGTGATGGCTGTTCCAGCCCACGACCAACGAGACCTTGACTTTGCTCGTGCCTATGACCTGCCCGTCAAAATCGTTGTGGATGTTCCCGCAGCTCAAGATGAAGATGGCAATGTCATCGACAACAACCCTGTTGTGACCGGTATCGCCACCGGTGGCGAAGGAAAGCTCATCAACTCGGGTGAACTTGATGGACTTACAAAGAAGGATGCGATTGCCAAGGCAATCGACATTCTTACTGCACGTGGTACCGGTAAGGCTGCGAAGAACTTCCGTCTGCGCGACTGGTTAATTTCTCGTCAACGCTACTGGGGAACCCCTATTCCCATCATCCACGCCGAAGACGGCACAGAGATAGCCGTTCCTGAAGACCAGCTTCCCGTTGTGCTTCCTTCAACAGAAGGCCTGAACCTTCAGCCCAAGGGCTCGTCTCCACTGGGTGCTGCTGAGGATTGGGTCAATGTTCCCAATCCCATCGATGGTTCGCCAGCACGACGCGACCCAGACACCATGGACACTTTCGTGGACAGCTCCTGGTATTTCTTGCGCTTCCTGTCGCCGAACGATGACACACAGGCTTTCGATCCTGCCGAGGCGAAGAAGTGGGCACCTGTTGATCAGTATGTCGGTGGTGTAACTCACGCCATTCTTCACCTTCTCTATGCCCGATTCATCACAAAGGTGCTCTTTGACTTGGGCTTCATTGACTTTGAAGAGCCCTTCACCAACCTGTTGAACCAGGGGATGGTGCTGATGGAAGGCTCAGCAATGAGCAAGTCCAAGGGCAACATTGTGAAGCTTTCCGACCAGCTCGAAGAGCACGGCGTCGACGCTGTTCGTTTGACCATGGCATTTGCCGGTCCTCCCGAGGATGACATTGACTGGGCAGATGTGTCACCAGCTGCCAGCAACCGTTTCTTGGCTCGTGCATGGCGAATTGCGCAGGATGTTTCTTCTCCAGCTGGAGTTGATTTTGCTGGTGGAGACAAGGCTCTTCGCAAAGCAACTCATCACTTGTTAGCTGAAGCTCCTGGACTCATTGAAAGCTTCAAGTTCAATGTGCTGGTCGCCCGTCTGATGGAGCACGTGAACGTGACCCGTAAGGCTATTGACTCTGGCGTTGGCGCTGCTGATCCTGCTGTTCGGGAGTCTGCTGAAACTATCGCCATGATGCTCGACCTTTATGCTCCTTACACGGCTGAAGACATGTGGTCTGCTCTGGGACACCAGCCAGCTGTTGCGCATGCTGTGTGGCCCACTGCCGATCCAGCTTTACTGGTTCAGGACTCTGTTACCTGTGTTGTGCAGGTCGATGGCAAGGTTCGTGACCGTCTCGACGTTGCACCAGATATCGCTGAAGCTGAGTTGGAAGCTGCAGCCCGCGAGCTTGCTGGTGTGGTTCGTGCTCTGGAAGGCCGCGAGATTGTCAACGTGATTGTGCGTGCACCCAAGATAGTCAGTATCGCTACCAAGCCTTCGGCTTAGTGCAACCCCTCTATCCGCTCTTAGCGGTTAGAGATGGTGATAACAGTGCCGCGCTTGGCTTTACTGTCGCCTGCTGGACTTTGGCTGCGGACGGCCTTGGCGTCCCACAGCTCTTGATCAACCTCTGTGGCGAAGCCAAAACCTGCTGATTCAAGCACAGCGATAGCGTCCTGGATGGACTTGCCCACCACATTGGGAACGGTCACGAGGTCTGGCCCCTTTGAGACCACCAGTGTCACGTTGGTGCCTGTCGTGACGGTGCCTTCGGGAACAGCTAGTGAAATCACCGTTCCTGCAGTGACATCACTAAATTCTTCATTGGTTGCTCCCACGATAAGCCCTGCATCAGTCAAAGCTTTGGTTGCATCCGCAACGGTCAAACCCGCAACGGGAGGAATCGCACCGAGAGAAACTACAAACTGGACTTGGCCACCAACCGGGTATTTGGCTGGTAATGCTGTCCCAGCACCGTCCACAGCGCTAATGACTTTGCCCTTGGCAACGTCGGCTGAGAACTGTTGAGTTGAGGTTTTGAGCTTGAAGCCGAGGTCTTCAGCTTTTTTCTTAGCTTCGGCTTCCGTCATGCCAGCAAAGGTGGGAGTGTCAACAATTTTGGGGCCGATAGATACAAGGATTTTGATGGTGGCGCCACGTGCTACCGAAGTACCACCCTTGGGGTCGGAGTCAATGACCTTGCCTATGGCAACGGTGGCATCGTTTGTTTCAACCAGCTTTGTAGTGAAACCATCTTTTTCAATGATGGCTTGTGCATCTGCAGGGGCCATACCGGCTGTAGCAGGAACGGTCACCAGTGATCCTGGACCTGAGCTAAAGAACCATCCCGCGGTTGCGCCGAGGAGAGCTAACACGAGGGTGATACCAAAAATCCAAAAGCCACGGCTTCGACGGTTGGAAGAGATTTCCTTGAGAGCTGCAATGGGGTTATCAATGGGAACCTTGCGGTTCAGACCTGCTAGTGCGCCAGTGCCAAAGGCTTTGGTCTCATCGTCTGAGCCGATGAGCATACCTGCAGGCATAACCATGGTCTGCTGGGTGGAGAGGTCTTGATAGCTCGAGCCTGAACGAATAACTTTTTCAGCCTGCAGGAGCTTGTCTAACAGAATCCCAGCGTTTTCTGGGCGTCCATCGGGGGAGCGGGTTGTTGCCCACTCGACGATCTCATCGAGTTCGACTGGAATGGTGGGGTTTGAAGCTGAGGGGGCTGGAACCTTGTCGTTAGCGTGCTGATAAGCAACGGCCATGGGCTGTTCGCCCTTGAAGGGCTGCTCGCCGGTGAGCATTTCGTACATCATGATGCCGATGGCATAGATGTCACTTCGAGCATCTGCTACACCACGAGTGAGCAACTCAGGGGAGAGGTAGGCAATTGTCCCCAGCAATGCCTGACCTGAAGCAGTGTTCGCTGTGGTGGCACGGGCTAACCCGAAGTCGCCGAGCTTGATTCGGCCGTCGTCAGCCAAGAGAACGTTTTCTGGCTTCAAGTCGCGGTGAACGATCCCAGATTCGTGTGCGGCTGCAAGACCTTGCAGGACAGCATCCATGATGTCCACGGTCTGCTCTGGTGTGAGCTTGCCGTAGTCCTTGAGTAGGTCTCGCAAAGTGATGCCGGGGAGGTATTCCATGACAAGGTAAGCCATGTCGGAATCTTGACCTTGGTCGAAGACGTTGACAACGTTGGGATGTGCGAGGCGAGCTGCAGAGCGCGCCTCCTGCACGAAGCGTGCTTTGAAGGCGCTGTCATCGGCAAGATGGCCGTGCATAATCTTCACAGCCACTCGGCGTTCAAGGCGTAAATCTGTGGCAAGGTAAACCGTTGCCATGCCACCACGAGCAATTCGTGACTTGACCTGGTATCTGCCGTCGATAAGACGACCGATCATGGGGTCTTCGGGCGCAGTAGTCACAACGCGAGTCTATGTAAGACAGACATGCAAAACGCTGAGAAACACCGGCGTTTTACGCGCTGGCAACAGCAGGCATGCTGCTCATCAGACCTGCGTCTGGAATGACAAGTCGTTGTCCCACAACGAGGCGGCTTGAACGGTCGAGGCCATTAGCGGTCATGATGGCGCGGGGCTGGACTCCATAGCTGCGTGCAATGGCTTCCAAAGTTTCGCCTGATGCCACATTGTGGCGGGTAATACTCTCGCCCACTTCGGCAGATTCCGTGCCACTGGTGGAGGCGGGAATGTTGAGCTGCTGCCCCGCAAACATCATGGTTTTCCAACTCAAACCGTTAGCTGCTAGTAGCTCAGCAGAGGAAATACCGTGTAACTGGGCAATGCTGCGCAGAGTGTCACCGGCAGTGACGGTGTACTTATCAGCCCGAAGGATTGCAGTGGTGTTGTGCGATCCGGAAGAAATAGTGGGGGAGTTCTCAGCGTTTGCTTTGGGTAGCTTTTCGATCTTCGGCAGCTGATCAGCAGAGGCAGACTGCGCAGTGAAAATCATGCTGGTGACCGCGGCAAGTGCTACCGGGAGAGCAGCAATCTTTCTTATTTTGCGGTTCTGAGGAGGGGTCGATGAGGAAAGTGCTTCATGGGTTGATCGATAGCTTCGACTGGACATGTGCACACTCCTCTCCCTATTAAAAGATTGGCTCAGTCTCTACCTCCAGTTGAAGGTTAACGTGGAGTGAATTCGGCGTGTCGCTAAACAGGCTCGAGTTAGTGGTTGGGCTTTACCTGTGGCACGCTTGTGGGGTGGCTAACGCAAAAACACCCCAGACCCAATGGCTGACGATTCCAGATTTGATGGACATTCTCGGCATGAACCAAAGTCAAGTGCGTCGTCTCATCGAAGACAACGTTCTTGCTGCTTCTCGCGTAGACGGTGTGCTGAAGGTACCCGCTGACTTCATCCAGGATGGCGAGCCATTGCAGGCTCTCCAGGGAACCATTGTGTTACTTCGGGATGTCGGCTTCGACGGAGATGAACTCGTTCACTGGTTGATCACAGACGAAGAGAGCCTCAAGGTCTCTCCCGTGGATGCTCTCAAAGCTGGCCGTAAGGCTGAAGTGCGCCGTATCGCTCAGGCTCTTCTCTAAAGTCGTATCTATGAAGCGCGCTGGGAGACCAGTGCGGCCAGTTGAGTCAGTCCTTCAGTAGCAACCTGACTAAACCCAGCTGAAGCAATAGCTTTTTGCGCAAGAACGACTTGCTCTTCGATGACCTGTTCAAGCTTGTCAACTGCACCAGTGTTGGTGAGCGTGGCTTGGAGCATTGCAATCTGTTCCTCAGTGAGGCTGGAATCACCCAGCAGCTCATCCATCAGACGGACTGCAGTAGTGGGAAGCTCCTGCTGTGCCAGGGCAATGAGTACCGTCCGCTTACCCTCACGAAGATCGTCACCGGCAGGCTTTCCTGTCACGGCAGGGTCTCCAAAGACGCCGAGAAGATCATCACGCAGCTGGAAGGCAATTCCCAGAGGGAGGCCGATTGCTCTGAGGGAAGTGAGCTGCTCTGGAGTAGCACCACCCAAGGCGGCCCCAATCACCAATGGTGCTTCGATGGAATACTTTGCGGATTTGTAAACCACGACGCGTTGAGCTCGGGTAAGAGCATCAAGCTTGTCAATGACGGGCCACGCACGTTCTTCGACGATGTCGAGGTATTGACCCGCGGTGACATCGATACGCATTCGGTCGAATTCGATGCGCGAAGCTCGAACTGCAGGTCGGTTTGTCTCCGCAGCAATGCCGTTTGAGAAGAGTTCATCGCTGAAGGCCAACAGGAGGTCACCAAAGAGAAGAGCGGAAGAAGTGCCAAAGTCGTCACTGGTGCCAGCCCAGCCAGATTCCCGGTGAAGCTTCTCAAAGCGTCGGTGTGCTGAGGGAGCCCCGCGGCGAGTATCTGACTTATCCATGATGTCGTCGTGAACCAGGGCGGCTGCATGGAAAATCTCGAGAGCGCTTGCCACATCAATCACGTGATCGGGGGTTGACTCGTGCTGAGTGCCGAAGCCCAGGAGTGCACAGCGTGCGCGGAATCGCTTTCCACCGCTGAGAAACTCCCGTGAAAACTCCAGAAAAGGTTCCAAATCTGGGGAAACTTCCCTCAGAATGGACTCACGGTCAGTGATGAACTGATCCAACCGAGCGTTTACTCGCTCTACCCATGTGTCTTGGTCACGCATTCGCCTAGCCTATCTAGGCAACCGCGGGTAGACTAAGACTTCGAGCACTACACGCCATCAAATTGTTAAGGAGTAAGCACATGCCACTGTCAGAGCATGAACAGCGACTTCTCGACGAGATGGAACGTAACCTCTACGGTCACGATGCTGACGTCACTTCGACATCCTTTGTGGGAATGCCCCGTCCCAACTATCGCGCCATCGTGCTGGGTGTCATCATTGCGCTCGCCGGCTTGGGCGGTCTTCTCGCCGGTGTGATGACTCAGATGATTGCTATTGGTATTGCTGGCTTTGTACTGATGTTTGTTGGCGTACTGGTTGCTGCTAAGCCTGGTGCCCCGGCAGCGCCAACTGACAAGAAACCTCGTCCATCCGGTAGTTCCTTCATGCAGCGCATGGAGCAGCGCTGGGACGAACGAGATGGTGGCCGTCTCTAACTCAGAGACCCCCTGAACTAACCGCCTTTCGAGGCGGTTTTTTTGTGCGCCCGCACCGATCCAGGTTAATCCCCTTGGCTCCATTTCCCTCCACCTGGATAAAGCCTGTAAATTAGCGGATATATTGACACGCCGTGCCAAAATATTGGGGTATTTTTAACACTTGTGGTTGATAGTGGAGTAAAGTGGAGATATCACCAACAAGGCCGGTTGTGAAAGGGGGTGACGCAGATGTTCTTAGGAACCCACTCACCCAAGCTCGATGACAAGGGACGCGTCATCCTGCCTGCGAAATTCCGCAACGAACTGGCTGAGGGCATCGTGGTTACCCGTGGCCAAGAGAACTGCCTGTACGTCTTCAGTGCATCTGAGTTCAACGATCTGCACGAGAAGATTCGCCAGGCCCCTGTTACCAGCAAGTCAGCTCGTGACTTCCTGCGTGTGTTCCTCTCCGGTGCTAGCTCTGAAACCCCCGATAGCCAAAACCGCATCACACTTCCCTCAAACTTGCGCCAGTACGCAGGTCTGGACCGCGACCTCACTGTTATTGGTGCCGGAAACCGGGTTGAGATTTGGAACACCGAGGCATGGAACACCTACCTCGCTGCTCACGAAGAAGCTTTCTCCAACACCACGGAGGAGGTGATCCCTGGACTCTTCTAGTCCTGAAATTCTGACTCCCAGCCTGTGCACCCTGACTCCACTTCCCCGGAAGCAGGTTGACCTGGATGGGGATCAGAATTTCGGGCCTGAATCCAGATTCGAAATGGCCCTCAACGACATTCACACTCCCGTACTGCTTGAGCGTTGCGTGGAGCTTCTGGCTCCCGCGCTTGAGAAGCCCGGCGCTGTGCTCGTCGATGCAACCCTCGGTATGGGTGGCCACTCCGAAGCCTTCCTCACTCGATTCCCTGAACTCACACTGGTGGGACTAGACCGAGACACCGATGCTTTGGCCATCGCAGGGGAGCGTCTGGCACGTTTTGGTGACCGAGTTCACCTCGTGCACACCGTGTATGACGGAATCGCAGATGCTCTAGATGGCCTCAGCATCGACACCGTTGACGGAATTTTGTTCGACTTGGGAGTTTCTTCACTCCAGCTTGACCGCGCAGAGCGTGGTTTTGCTTATTCGAAGGACGCCCCGCTCGACATGCGAATGAACCAGACCGAAGGCATCACCGCAGCTGACGTCATCGCAACCTACAGCGAACATGAACTGCGAAATATCTTCCACAAATACGGAGACGAGAAGCTCTCGGCTCGCTATGCAAAAGCAATTGTGACCAATCGCGAACTCGAGCCCATCACCCGCTCTGGCCAGCTGGTGCACATCCTCACCGTGGCAACACCTGCTGCGCTGTCACACTCGGGTCACCCGGCAAAGCGCGTTTTCCAAGCACTGCGCATCGAGGTCAATCAGGAACTTTCCGTCCTCGAAGCCGCGATTCCGGCTGCACTGGGCAAACTCGGCATGGGTGGACGCATAGTGGTCATGTCATACCAATCACTTGAAGACCGCATCGTCAAGGGATTCCTTCACGCTGGCGCCGCGTCTTCAGCTCCAGTGGGGCTTCCCGTCGAGCTAGATCAGTTCAAACCCGAACTCAAACTTCTTGTTCGCGGTGCAGAGATTGCCTCTGACGAAGAAAAGGCACGTAACCCTCGTGCAACCCCCGTTCGTCTGCGTGCAGCCGAACGCATCAAGGAGGCTGCATGAGCTCTCTGAACGCATCGCGTATTTCTCGCCCACAGGTGCGCCCACAAATGGGCTCTAAGCCTGCAGCTCGTTCCGCAACTTCTGCTCCACAGCGCGCAGGCATCGCCCCTACTATTCAAGGGAACCTTGCGCTCAAAGCTCGCACCTCACTGAACAAAGCAACTGCCTGGCGCCCGAGCATTCAGGTTGTTGCTACCCGTGCACAGCGCAAAGCACGTCCCAAGGTCTTCTACGCGATCATTACTGTGGGTGTCATCTTCGGAATCATCATCTCGAACTTGCTTCTCTCTGTTGCTGTTGCCTCCGGTGCCTATGAAATTTCGGCCATGCAGCAGTCAAATAAAGAACTCGGGCGGAGCTACCAGACCATGAACCAAGATCTGGATCGCTTGTCATCACCTCAGAACTTGGCGGCAAACGCAGAAGCGCTGGGAATGGTCAATAACAGCACTCCTGTCTATCTCAGGCTTTCTGATGGTGCTGTTCTCGGAACTCCAGAACCAGCTTCGGCGACTTCAGGTTTGATTGCTGGTGCTGAAGGCGCTGTCCCCAACTCGCTCTTGACTGGTGTGACTCTCGTCACTCAGAAGGAATCTGAAGCTAAGGCTGCTGCGGCAAAGAAGGCAGCAGCAGAAGCTGCAAAGATCGCTCCCGGAGCTGACAGCGCGCCTGCCGCCGCTGTTCCAGCTGGGCCGGTAGCTTTGACCAACGGCCTTCCTGGCGTCGCTACGCGCTAATCGCAGGCTGGTAAGTCGAGCTTTTAGCCTGATGTCAAAGGAACTCGTGTGAGAAAGAATCCCATCACATTCCGCGCAACCATTGTGTTGGCGTTTGTGGTTTTCATGGTGGGTGTTTTCGTTCTGCGACTGATCGACATTCAAGTCATTCAGGCTGCTGCCCTCACCCAAGAGTCGGTAGATAAGCGTTCAATTCCTACCACGGTGTATTCTAAGCGTGGACAAATTACAGACAAAAACGGAATAGTTCTTGCCGACAGTGTCATGCGCTACAACGTGACGGTTTCTCCCAAGAATGCGAAGGACTTCCTTCGTCAAACCGACCGCTCAGAGGTGACGATTACGCCTCAGCAAGCTGCGATTGAAATAGGCACGCTGACGGGACAAAAGCCAGAAGATATTCTCAAAATCATCGCTGATGCCCTGGCAGATAACCCCAAATCTGACTTTGCCTACATCAAGAAGGCTGTCGACGTCGATACCTTCCGGGCTCTTAATGCGCTTGAGATTCCCTGGCTGTTCTATGAACAAGCCCCTGGCCGGACCTATCCCAATGGCGCTGTTGCCGGAAACCTGCTCGGGTTCGTCGGTGCTGATGGTTCCGCACAAGCTGGAGTTGAATCTGGCTGGGACAGCTGTGTTGCCGGCGTTAACGGCGAGGAAATGTATCAACGCGGTGCTGATGGTGTCCGGATTCCTGGAAGCACAATCACGAGCGTAAAGAGTGAAAATGGTGGCACTCTCAAGTTGACCATTGACTCAGATCTGCAATGGTTTGTGCAGCAGTCCCTAGCCAAGCAAGTAGATAAATTCTCTGCTGAATGGGGCATCGCCGTTGTGCAGGAAGCAAAAACGGGCAAGCTCCTTGCCGTTGCTGACTACCCCTCACTTGATCCCAACAATGTAGATGCCACCCAGGACACCAACCGTGGTTCACGAGCCTTCATGAGCCCGTACGAGCCAGGTTCGACCATGAAGCCCATCACGGCCTCGATGCTTATTAATGCAGGTGTTGCCACTCCCGAGACTCAGGTTTGGGATCCCTATTACATGAAGTTCCCTAATGGAGCTGAAATTACTGACGCGGTCATGCACGGAACACTTCCCTTGACTCTGACAGGTGTGATTGAGCAATCATCCAACGTAGGCATGTCTCAGCTCGGAGACACTCTTCCTGCAGATCAGCGTTATGACTACATGCTCAAATTCGGCCTTTCTTCCGTTTCAGCATCCGGTTACCCCGCAGAGTCTGCTGGTATTTTGGCTTCCTCTGACGCATGGGATAACCAAACCCACTACACCGTGACCTTTGGTCAGGGTGTGGCAACTACCGCTATTCAGATGTCCAGTGCGTATCAGGCCATTGCAAACAATGGAAAGCTCATCCCCGCCACTCTGGTGGAAAGCTGCACGATGCCGGATGGAACTGTCATTAAGCCAGATGTTCCAGATACGACTCAGGTCATCACGCCAGAGTCCGCTCGAACGGTCATCGGCATGATGGAGAACTTCGTCACTCAGGGTTGGATTACCAAGGAAGTAACGGTTCCTGGTTACCGCGTTGCGATGAAGACGGGTACCGCTCAGCAGCCGGACGGCGCTGGTGGATACAAAGCTGAATATGTTGTTTCCAACATGGGAATGATTCCAGCCGATGATCCTCAGTACATCATCACCGTGGTGATTGCTGAACCCAAGATTAAGCTCACCGCAATTGTGTGCCCACCGGTCTTCAAAGCAATTGAGCAGCAGGTCATCAAGCGCTACCGCATTAAGCCTTCACAGGGTGAAGCACCAGTGTTCCCAATCCGTTTCTAGAGCTGAGTCGGCCATAGACTTGAGCCAAGGAAAGGTGGTGCCGAAGTGGGTGCTTTTGTTGGGTCGATAAGACCTGAGCATCCGCAACCTCGGGCGCTGTCAGGACTCGTTGCAGATCTTGGCCTTACCTCTACGGACTCTCTTGATGGTGCTGAGCTGACAGGTATCACTCTGAACACCAAAGACGTTCGCCCCGGTGACATTTTTGTCGGCATGCCAGGGGCAAAGGTTCATGGAGCTAGCTTTGTATCTGCAGCAAAAAGTGCTGGTGCTGTTGCCATCTTGACTGATGCAGCAGGAGCTGAACTTGCCCAAGATGGTGGGCTCCCTGTGGTCGTCGTTCCCCAGGTCAGGGAAACACTGGGGCAGATTTCATCCTGGATTTATCAGACCACTGGATTCGATGCCACGGTCTTTGGTGTCACAGGAACAAACGGTAAAACCTCCGTTGTGTACCTCCTTTCTGCACTGCTCAATCAGCTCGGAATAACGAACGGCTTGAGTTCCACCGCAGAGCGCCGCATTGGTGATCTGTCGATGGTCAGTGACCTCACCACACCAGAAGCAACAGAAGTTCACGCATTACTTGCGCGCATGAACGAAGCGTCTGTGAGAGCTGTGTGCCTCGAGGTCTCAGCACAGGCCATGTCCAGACATCGCGTGGACGGCATTCACTTTGATGTGGTCGGATTTACGAATCTGAGCCATGACCATTTTGATGACTACGTGGATTTTGAGGAGTACTTCACCGCCAAGTCGCAGCTGTTCAGTCCCGACGTTGCCCGCAGGTCAGTGGTGACGGTTGACGATCAGTGGGGTGTTCGACTTGCTCACGAGTCAGTGATTCCTGTTGTGACCCTGGCAACTATCGAGGGTTCAGCAGGTTGGGACTCTGCGCAGTGGAAGATGAGAGTGACCTCACAAACGCAGCGGGAGACAGCTTTTGTTCTCCACAGTCCAGATGGCCGGGAAATGTCAACCTCTGTTCCGCTGCTGGGACATTTCATGGCGTCGAACGCTGCCCTCGCCATTGTGATGCTGGTGGAGTCAGGGTTTGACCTTGAACACATTGCTCATGCATTGAGCACATCAGGAGGCATTAACGTTGTTGTTCCTGGAAGGACCGAAATCGTTTCTGGTGATGATGGTCCCGTTTTCTACCTGGATTATGCCCATACCCCTGAAGCTTTCTCCAGTTTGATTTCTGCCGTTCGTGCG
>JBEGUL010000042.1:0-31189 GCA_041178865.1 Actinomycetota bacterium
GTCCACATAAACAATTGCTGTTGGGCGTTCGGTCATGAAAAGAAATTAGCTCATAGCCGAAGTGACTATGAGCTAATTCCATCTGGTGTGGAGAAGTTTGGATTTATCCGAATCGACCGGAGATGTAGTCCTCAGTTGCCTGAACGTGAGGGTTCTCAAAGATTGTGGTGGTGTCATCGAACTCGATGAGCTTTCCGGGTTCACCGGTGCCCGCGATGTTGAAGAATGCCGTCTTGTCAGAGACACGAGATGCCTGCTGCATGTTGTGGGTCACGATGACGATGGTGTACTTCTCTTTGAGTTCATCAATGAGGTCCTCAATGGCAAGAGTCGAGATGGGGTCAAGAGCTGAGCAGGGCTCGTCCATCAAGATGACCTCGGGAGACACAGCGATAGCGCGTGCAATACACAGACGCTGCTGCTGTCCACCGGAGAGACCTGAACCTGGAAGGTTCAAACGGTCCTTAACCTCTTTCCAGAGGTTTGCGCCCTTGAGTGATTTCTCCACAAGGTGCTCAGCATCTGATTTCGACATTTTGTTGTTGTTGAGCTTCACACCAGCAAGAACGTTGTCGGCAATCGACATGGTGGGGAAAGGGTTGGGGCGCTGGAACACCATGCCCACCTGGCGACGAACCAATACGGGGTCCACGTCAGCGTCATAGAGGTTCTTGCCGTCAATCATGACTTCACCCTCAACGCGAGCACCGGGGATGACCTCGTGCATGCGGTTCAGGGTGCGGAGGAAGGTGGACTTGCCACAACCGGAAGGGCCAATAAAGGCGGTGACGGTGCGGGGCTCGATGGTGAGCGAAACGTCTTCGACGGCCTTGAACTTGCCGTAGTACACGTTGAGGTCTTTGACTTCGATGCGCTTAGACACGAGATTTCCTTCTTCGGTGGGGGTGAAACTTAGCGGAGGCCCTTGGGAGCCAAAAGCTTAGATACGAGGCGGGCAATGAGGTTGAGGGCCATCACGATAAAGATCAGCACAAGTGCACCAGTCCAGGCGCGGTCGATGTAGGCCTGAGCATCTGAACCCTGGCTGGCGTACTGGGTGTAAACGAACACGGGCAGGGTAGCCATACGGTCTGAGAACAGGTTGTAGTTCATGCTCGTGCTCATACCCACGATGATGAGCAGCGGTGCGGTCTCACCGATGATGCGAGAGATAGAAAGCATCACACCGGTGATGATTCCACCGATTGCCGTAGGGATAACAATCTTCACAATGGTCAACCACTTGGGAACACCAAGGGCGTAGGACGCTTCACGCAATTCGTTAGGAACAAGCTTGAGCATTTCCTCGGTGGAACGAACCACCACAGGAATCATGAGGATCGAGAGAGCAACAGCGCCACCAATGCCGAAGCGAATGCCAGGGCCTAAGACAATGGCGAAGAGCGCGAAGGCGAACAGACCGGCCACGATCGAGGGAATACCCGTCATCACGTCCACGAAGAAGGTGATGGCTTTAGCCAAACGACCGGTGCCGTATTCAACCAAGTAGATGGCGGTCATGATTCCGATAGGAACCGAAATGACCGTTGCTGCAAGGGTGATCTCGAGTGTTCCGATGATGGCGTGAAGACCACCACCACCCTCACCGACGACATTGCGCATGGAGGAGTTGAAGAAGGTGGCATCGAGGCGAGGAAGACCGTTGACAAATGCCGTAGAGACGAGCGAAACCAGAGGCAACAGCGCAACGATGAACGCGGTGGTGACCAAGCCCGTAGCGAGGCGGTCAGAGGCCTTACGGCGGCCTTCCACGATGCGAGAGAGCACGTAGGACAGAAGAACAAACAAAATAGCTGAGACAAAGACTGCCGCGACAATGTTGAAGCCTTCAGAAATACCTGCGGCAGAAAGAACAGCAAAGATTCCAAAAGCAACCAGCGCACTCACGCCGGCAGTAATCCACATCACTGTCTTGGACAGGTGACGTGCACTTGTGGGTGCGGGAACAACGAGGGCGGACATTAGTTAGCTCCCGAGAATGCCTTGCGGCGGTTGATCACCATACGAGCTAGTGAGTTCACCAGCAGTGTGATGAGGAACAAAATCAAACCAGTTGCAATAAGAACGTTCACGCCGAGGTCGTGGG
This sequence comes from Actinomycetota bacterium, assembly GCA_041178865.1. GTDB lineage: Bacteria > Actinomycetota > Actinomycetes > Actinomycetales > Microbacteriaceae > Aurantimicrobium. The sequence continues at coordinate 2,108 of JBEGUL010000042.1, forward strand.
CCTCAGGGAAGTTCAACGCAATGTTGGCCGCAATCGTGGTGGGGTTCTGCGACTGGATCAGTGCGAACGAAATAATCACCGAAGGTGAGAGCACCATGGCCACAGCCATGGTTTCGCCGAGTGCGCGGCCGAGGCCCAACATGGTGGCCGAGATGATGCCCGGGCGACCAAAGGGAAGCACAGCAACCTTGATCATTTCCCAGCGGGTAGCGCCGAGAGCCAGAGCAGCTTCTTCGTGCAGACGAGGAGTCTGAAGGAAGATCTCGCGAGAAAGAGCGGTGATGATCGGGAGGATCATGACGGCAAGTACAACCGCGACGGTCAGAATGCTGCGACCGGTACCGGAAACGGGGCCGGCGAACAGGGGAATCCAACCCAGGTTGTCAACCAACCAGGAATAGAAAGGCTGCACAGCGGGAGCCAGAACGGTGATGCCCCAGAGGCCAAAGACGACGGAAGGTACAGCGGCCAGAAGGTCAATGACATATCCCAGACCTTGAGCAAGCTTGCGGGGCGCGAAGTGGGAGATGAAGAGTGCGATACCGATTGCGAAGGGAAGAGCAATCACGAGTGCGAGGGCGGCAGCCCAGATTGTTCCGAAGACCAATGGAATGACATAGGTCCAGAAACCTTGTCCGTCATTGACATCTGCGGGGTCTGCGAGGAACGCAGGAAGACTTTGTGCCACCAAGAAGATGGCGACTGCAGCGAGGACGGCAAGGATGAGAGATCCTGCGACGAGGCTAGAGGTCGAGAAGACTTTGTCTCCCATACGACCAGGAGCTTTAGCCTGGTTCGATTCCTGAACTTCGATAGCCACGAGTCCTTCTTACTGCAAATAGGGGGATTTTGGTAATGCCCGGCCCAGAGAATCTTGGAGATTCCCCAGACCGGGCATCAAAGGGTGTTACTTGATTGCTGAAACGATTGCAGATGCCTTCTTGGCAGTTGCTGCATCGAGTGGAGCGGAACCAGCTGCTGCTGCTGCATCAGCCTGACCCTGCTCGCTGAGGATGTACTCGAAGTAAGGCTTGACCAGGTCAGCTACACCAGCTTCTGCGTACTCGTTGCAACCGATGAGGTAAGAAACGAGAACGATGGGGTACTCAGCTGGGTTAGTGGTGGTGCGGTCAATCTTGATTGCCATGTCAGATGCGTCACGGCCGTCAACTGCTGCACCGTTAGCTACAACTGCTGCTGCTGCCTCAGGGGTGTACTTGATGAACTTGTCGCCCACCTTGATGTTTGCAACAGAAAGCTTTCCAGCCTTCGAAGCGTCTGCGTAACCAATGGTTCCAGTACCGTTCTTGACTGCGTCAACAACACCCGAGGTGCCCTGTGCGCCTTCACCGGTCTGGAAGGGGAATGGGTCAGCAGGCTTCTCGATTGCCCAGTCAGCCTTAGCGGTCTGGAAGAGGTAGTCAGAGAAGTTCTTGGTGGTACCCGAGTCATCCGAGCGGTGAACTGCGGTGATTGCGAGTGCAGGAAGCTTTGCCTTGGGGTTGAGTGCAACGATTGCTGCGTCATCCCATGAGGTGATTGCGCCCGAGAAGATCTTCGCAATGGTGGATGCGTCGAGGTTCAGGTCAGTTACGCCATCTACATTGTAGATAACTGCGATGGGGGAGATGTAAGCAGGAACCTCGAATGGGAGGGTGCCAGCTGCACATGCTGCGAAGGGAAGAGCGAGCTCTTCGTCCTTGAGGTAAGAGTCAGAACCAGCGAAGTTAGATCCACCAGCAATGAAGGTCTCGCGACCAGCACCGGAACCGGAGGGGTCGTAAGTGATGGTGACGTCGGGGTTTGCGGTCTGGAATGCAGCGATCCATGCTTCCTGAGCTGAGCCCTGGCTGGATGCGCCTGCGCCTACGAGAGAACCAGCAAGAGTGCTGACCTCTGCGGGAGCTGCTTCTTCGTTTGCCGCACAAGAGGAGAGTGCGAGTGCAGCGGTTGCTGCCATTGCAATAGCTGCCATGGGGCGGCCGAAACGCGTGATGTTCACGTGAAATCCTTTCAGGATTTTTTCTTGGTGTGTGGACTCTTTTTGAATCCTGAGTTCACTGTAAGAGGGCTTGGTGACCTACTGGCACACGCAAGGTTAACAGGAGATGAACGGTTAATAATTCGCAGGTTAAGCACAAAAACCCCGGGGAAACCGGGGTTTTTGTTTCAAAGTTTTTAGGCCTCTTCAGAAGAAAGTTCAGGAGCCCATTCACCAGTTGAGAGGTACTTGACCTTGCGTGCAATGGAGATGGCGTGATCTGAGAAGCGCTCGTAGTAGCGGCTTGCCAAGGTGGCATCAACCGTGTCCATCGAAGTGCCGCCCCAGGCTTCGCTCAGAACCTTGTCGAAGACAGACAAGTGAAGTGCGTCGATCTGGTCATCGATGTCGCGGATGGCATCAACGAACTTCATGTCCTGGGTCTTGAGCATCTTGATCAGCTTCTCAGCAATCTTGATGTCGAGTTCACCCATCTCTTTAAAGGTTGAACGCAGACCCTTGGCAATGACCTTGTCAGGGAAGCGGTAGCGAGTGAGCTGTGCGAGGTGCTCAGCCATGTCACCCATACGTTCGAGAGAAGCGCTCATGCGAAGTGCGCTGACGACAACACGAAGGTCGCGAGCTACGGGCTGCTGGCGAGCGAGGATCTGGATAGAAAGTTCGTCGAGAGTGAGTGCAAGCTCGTCGATGCGGGCATCTTCTTCGATTACCTGTTCGGCAAGTGCAATGTCACTGGTCTGGAATGCAGTTGTACCTTTACGCATTGCTTCGGCAACAAGTTCGGCAATTTCTACAAGGCGCTGCTGAACTTCGTGAAGTTCCTGCTGAAATACGTCGCGCATGATGGTTCCTTAAATAGTTGTGGTCAACCGCACTCTAAGTAAGCCCCGTGATGGTGAATCCGCTGTGTCACGAAGGTTAACGTAAAGAGCGAGTCTGGTTAACAGTTGACGTTTCAACCCTACTCCTGCCCTTTTTCTTTTTGAGAGAGGCACGTGGTGGGTTACCGTTAGAGCATCATGTCGGCATCTGTTGTATTGCTCGCCCTTGGGGTTGGAGCCATTGCTGGTGTCGCCGTTGTCCTTCTCATTATGTGGGTGCTGCGCCAACGCAGAATGGACAACGAGAAAACTTCTGGTGACCTTCCACGCGGAGTCGCACAATTAGTGAACAAACTCGATGGTGCCGTTCTTGTTCTCGATAAATCACTCAACGTCCTGGTTGCCTCCGAAGCAACGAGCCGTCTGGGTCTTTCTGGCAATGGCCGCCTTCTGATTCCTGAACTTGTGTTAATTGCCGAACAAGCTGCGCAGGGTAAAAGTGTTTCTCGGGAAGATTTCGAGATCTCTCGCGGACCGCTCGGTGACGCCACACTCACGGTGACCGTTCACGCCTCACCGTTTCGTAATCGTTTCGTGCTGCTCACCGTGATTGATCGTGGCGAATACCAACGCCTGGATGATGTCCGTCGTGAGTTCGTCGCTAACGTGAGCCACGAACTGAAAACACCGATTGCCTCAGTCGGCCTTCTCGCTGAAGCACTTGTCGAAGCTGCTGATGAGCCAGACACCGTCCGTCACTTCGCAGAACGACTCACGAAAGAATCTCAGCGCCTCGGAGCAATCACTCGAGAGATCATCGAACTTTCTCGCCTCCAGGCAGAAGGTGCTCTAGCCGAGTTTGCACCGGTCACGGTCGAAACCGTGGTGATGAATGCACTGGAACAAAACCGAGTGATGGCTAAGTCCCGCAAGATCAAGCTCGCCACCGGCGGTGATTTAGATGCTGTTATTTATGGTGATGCCGAAAGCTTGACTGTCGCCCTGAATAACCTCATTGCTAACGCTGTTCACTACTCCCCCGATAACTCTCAAGTGGGAATCGGCGCTGTCCGCCGTAACTCCTTCATTGAAATTGCCGTCACTGACCAAGGTATTGGCATGACCAAGGATGAGTCAGAGCGAGTGTTCGAACGCTTCTATCGAACTGACCAAGCTCGTTCGAGATCCACTGGTGGCAGTGGCTTAGGCCTCAGCATTGTGAAGCACATTGTTTCTAACCACGGTGGAGACATCCGTGTGTGGTCTTCCCCCGGCAAGGGCTCTACGTTCACCATCAGAATCCCCGAAGCAATAACCCCTGGAAAGGACACCTCCGCGTGACCCGCATCCTGCTCGTTGAAGATGAAAGCTCCTTGAGCGAAACACTTTCGTTCCTTCTCACCCGCGAAGGCTTTGAAGTTGAGATTGCTGAAGACGGCCAGATGGCCCTCGACATCTTTGCCTATGGCAACTTTGACATCATCCTGCTCGACCTGATGATCCCCAAGGTCCCCGGCAATGAGGTGTGCCGCCAGATTCGCACCACCTCTAACATCCCGATCATCATGCTCACCGCTAAGGACACTGAAGTGGACAAGGTTGTGGGATTGGAACTGGGCGCTGACGACTACGTCACCAAGCCCTACTCAACTCGTGAACTGCTGGCTCGCATCAAGGCTGTTCTTCGCCGCAATGTGAAGGATGACGCTTTCGAGGACGACGGTGTCATTGATATCGCAGGTATCCGACTCGATGCAGATCGTCACACCCTTCACGTTCAAGGTGCTCTTGTTGCTATTCCACTCAAAGAGTTTGAACTCCTGGAGTACCTGATGAGCAACGTGGGCCGCGTCCTCACTCGTGGTCAATTAATTGACCGCGTCTGGGGTAGTGACTACTACGGAGACACCAAGACTCTCGATGTTCACATCAAGCGCTTGCGCTCCAAGATTGAAGCAGACCCTGCTGAGCCCGTGAACCTCGTCACAGTGCGTGGTCTGGGGTATCGCTTCGACGCTTGAGTGCTTAGTCAGCGCAGCAGGAATCAGACGTGCTGACTGGACCTACGTTGAGAGCAATCAAGATATTGCTCGCAGCTGGAGTAAGTGAGTAGTAGGCCCACTTGCCCTTTTGGCTGCGGGTCAGAAGTCCTGCATCTACCAATAACTTCATGTGATGGCTCACCGTGCTCTGAGCAAGGTTTGTGTCGGGAGTCAGGTCGCAGATGCACGCGCCATCAACACAGTTGGCACCTGCAATCTTGAGCAAGAGGTTCAACCGGGTTTCATCACCTAAAGCTTTGAGCTGCTGTGCGAGCAGTGCAGTTGAGGTGAGTTCCTGTGTTGTCGACATAGCAAAAGTATATATTGACATTTATCGATATGACAGTGCTACAGTATTAACGAATCGATAAACTTCGATTCATGCTCCATTCATCTCAACATGAGAGAAAGGAATAACCATGATCAAGCTCAACGTAATCTCGGGCGGCGACGGCGGTTGCTGCGGCGACACTGGCTGCTGCTAATCACTTGCTGAGTAGCCCCACCAGTTCTTGGAACAGATGGGGCTTCACTCTTGTCCAAACCAACACCACTGCACTCAGAATAGAAACATGAACACTCTCAGACTTGCCCTCGCAGAGTTCTTTGGAACTCTCGTTCTTGTTGCCACCGTCGTGGGCTCAGGAATCATGGGAACACAGATGTCGAGTGATCCTGGTGTTGCGTTGTTGATCAACACGCTTTCCACCATCTTCGTGCTGGCACTTCTTATCTTGATTCTGGGACCCATCAGTGGCGCTCACTTTAACCCTGCTGTCACCTTGGTGCTGTGGGCAAAGAAACTACAGCCTGGCGTGAATGTCCTCCCCTACGTCATCGCCCAGATTGCTGGCGCCATCGGCGGGGCAATCTTGGCGAACGTCATGTTCGACCAGGCACCCATACAGATCGCGGCAACTGAACGTGTTTCGCCCGGACTCTTCATCGGCGAGATTGTTGCCACAGCCGGTCTACTCGTCGTGATTCTGGTTTTCATTGCCCGCGACCAAGCCCGCTTTGTTCCGTTTGCTGTGGCGGCATGGATTGGCTCTGCCTACTTCTTCACTTCCTCCACGTCTTTCGCCAACCCTGCCGTGACTATTGGTCGCGTATTCAGCGACAGCTTTGCCGGTATTGCCCCTGCGTCTGTCGGTCCCTTTGTTCTCGCCCAGCTCATTGGTGCAGCACTCGGTGCCGTGCTGGCCTGGGCCATCATCGACTCCACCAACAAGAAAGAAAATCATGTCGGATAAGAAAGCAACCGTTCTTTTCGTCTGCGTTCACAACGCAGGACGCTCACAGATGGCAGCTGGCTACCTCCAGCACCTCGCTGGTGACCGTGTTGAGGTTCTCTCAGCAGGTACAGAACCTCGCGACCAGGTCAACCCGTCAGCAATTGCTGTCATGGCAGAAGAAGGTATTGACCTCGGTTCTTCCACTCCTAAGGTTCTGACCGATGAAGCAGTCATTGCTTCTGACTATGTCATCACCATGGGATGCGGCGACAAGTGCCCCTTCTTCCCCGGAAAGAAGTACTTGGATTGGCCACTCGCAGATCCCGCTGGCAAGGGCGTTGACGCAGTGCGTCCCATTCGAGACGAGATCCGAGGCAAGATCGAAGCTCTCATTGCTGAGATAGACGAGAAGTTCTAGCAACAAATAACTTTGGCCACCCTGTTGGGTGGCCAAAGTTCGTTAAGTACTACTTATTCAGCTCGTGAAGCCTTGAGCATGGTCTCGCGGTCAACGACCTTGATGCGAGCACGTCCCTCTGGTTCACCTAGCTTCTGCTCGTATTCGTCCAGAGCAGACCAGCCTTCAGCGGTGGTGTATTCGATGCCGCGGCTGTCCATCAGATCCACAATGGCGCCCTCTTCAGGCTCTTCTGGAGTCCACCAGGTTGCCTGATCAGCAAGAACGTGCGCGATGGTTTCCATCGCGTCGCTCTTGGTGTGACCAATGAGGCCAACAGGACCACGCTTGATCCAGCCGGTGGCATAGGTGCCAGGGATCTGCTTGCCAGCTTCGTCTATGACCTGGCCTTCGTGATTGGGAATAACTCCCTTTGCTGCGTCGAAGGGAACATCCTTCAGCGGTGAGCTGTAGTAACCAATGGCACGGTAGAAGGCCTGGATCTCAATCTCGCGGATCTCGCCGGTACCGACCACACCGCCGTTGCCATCTGGCTTGGTGCGCTCGTAACGGAAACCGGTGACGTTACCGTCAGCATCGCCCAGAACCTCGAGTGGGTTTGCATAGAAGTGCAGGTGGAGGCGGCGTGATGCCTTACCGGTTTCGCGGGTGCGCCATTCATTCATCACCTTGTTGAGAACGAAGACCTGCTTGTTGGAATCAATCAGTGCCTGGCTCGCAGGGTCAATATCGAAGTCTTCGTCATAGACGATCATGTCGACGTCACGGAGCTCACCGAGTTCACGCAGCTCAAGAGGAGAGAACTTGGCCTGGGCAGGACCGCGACGGCCAAAGACGTGAACGTCAGTGACAGGTGAAGCCTTGAGGCCTTGGTAGACGTTGTCAGGGATTTCGGTCACGAGAAGATCATCAGCGTGCTTAGCCAGCATGCGGGCTGCATCCAATGCCACGTTGCCGTTGCCAATGACGGCAACAGACTGAGCCGTCAGGGGCCAGGTGCGTGGAACGTCGGGGTGACCGTCATACCAGCTGACGAAGTCAGCAGCGCCATAGCTGCCCTCAAGCTCGATGCCGGGGATGTTCATCGGAACATCCTTGGTGGCACCGGTGGAGAAGATGACGGCGTTGTAGTGCTTCTTCAGATCATCCATTGTGATGTCCACGCCGTATTCGACGTTGCCAAAGAGGCGGATGTCGCCGCGGTCGAGCACCTCACGCAGTGCGCCAATGATGCCCTTGATGCGGGGGTGGTCAGGGGCAACGCCATAACGGACCAAGCCGTAAGGGGCGGGAAGGGTTTCGAAGAGATCGATGGAGATATCGAAATCGCGCTCTGCCTTCAGAGCAATATCTGCTGCATAAATACCAGCGGGACCGGCGCCAACAATGGCCAGACGAAGCTTGTTCACGGGGTATAAATCCTCTTACGTGTCAGTCAAGTGAATCCCCAGTTTAGCTGGGGGCAATAGGCTTAAGAGGTGAAAATCCTGGTTCTTGGCTCCGGCGCACGTGAGCACGCAATTGTTACCGCCCTGCTCGCCGAAAATGCAGACCACGAGATTACTGTTGCCCCGGGTAACGCAGGCATCGCCCACGATGTCCCCTGCGTCACCACAGACATCCTCGACCCTGAAGCCGTCGCCTTCCTCGCAGAAGGTCTCGACGTTGATCTGGTTGTTGTCGGCCCCGAAGCTCCGTTGGTTGCCGGTGTTGCAGACCCACTGCGCGAGATGGGTATTCCCGTCTTTGGCCCCAACCAGGCAGCGGCTGCTCTCGAAGGCTCCAAGACGTTTGCCAAGCGCATCATGGATGAAGCCGGTGTTCCCACCGGTCGCGCCATCAAAGTGTCGACTTTGTTGGATGCTGAGACTGCTCTTGATGACTACGGTTCCCCTTACGTCATCAAGGCTGACGGCCTGGCTGCAGGTAAGGGTGTTCTGGTTACCCACGACCGCGATGCTGCCGTTGCCCACGCTTCTCACTACTTGACTCAGGGTTCTGTCTTGATTGAGGAATTCCTCGATGGCCAAGAAGTCTCCCTGTTCATGTTTGCTGACGGCCACGACGTTCTGCCGCTCTCTCCTGCTCAGGACTTCAAGCGCCTGAAGGACAACGACGAAGGCCCCAATACCGGTGGCATGGGTGCATACTCGCCACTTCCGTGGCTTGCTGATCAGTTCGGGAGCGAAGAAGCCTTCGTCACCGAGGTCATTGACACAATTGCGTTGCCCACCGTTCGCCAGCTCGAAGCAGAAGGCACCCCCTTCCAGGGTCTGCTCTATTGCGGATTGATTCTGACCGCCAAGGGCATCCGCGTCATTGAATTCAATGCCCGCTTTGGAGACCCTGAGACCCAGGTTGTTCTTCCCCGTTTGAAGACTCCCCTGTCTGAACTCATGTTGGCTTCTGCTGAAGGAACTCTTGCCGGACGCCCACGTCCCGAGTTCTCCGACGAAGCAGTCGTCACCGTTGTTCTCGCCAGCGAGAACTACCCCGAGACTCCTGTGACCGGTCGCGTGCTCATCGGCATTGATGACGCCAACAGCATTGAGGGTGTTCACGTCACCCACGCTGCTACTGCGGTCTCTGATGGTGACCTGATTGCCACCGGTGGTCGCGTCTTGAGCGTGGTCGGCCGCGGCGCGGACTTCACCGAAGCACGTTCACGTGCGTATGAAGGCCTCGCCAAGATTCAGCTTGAAGGTGGCCAATACCGCACCGACATCGCCAAGAAGGTTGTCAAATAATGTCTGGCTTCACCGGCGGCGAGAAACTTTCTCTTGATGGCTGGACCCATGCCTACTCCGGCAAGGTCCGAGACCTGTATGTCCCCGCTGGTGAGACGCTGGAATCCACTCCTCGCGTTCTGGTTGTGGCTAGTGATCGCGTCAGTGCTTTTGATCACGTTCTCGAGCCCGGCATTCCCGGTAAGGGTGAACTCCTCACCACGCTGAGCATGTGGTGGTTTGACCAGCTGGGTGTTCCCAATCACCTGCGCGAGGGAGACATCCCTGCCCAGGTTCAGGGCAAGGCAATGCTCGTTGCCAACCTGGACATGTTCCCGGTTGAGTGCGTGGTGCGTGGATATCTCTCTGGTAGCGGCTGGGTGGAATACCAGGAGAGCCAGAGCGTGTGTGGCATTGCCCTTCCCGCAGGTCTGCAAGATGGCGACAAGCTCCCCGAGCCGATCTACACCCCCGCATGGAAAGCACCCTTTGGCGAGCATGACGAGAACATCACCTTCGAGCGCACCGTTGAGCTGGTGGGTCTCAAAGATGCCACTGAACTGCGTGATCTGTCTCTCTACATCTTCAACAAGGCCACTGAACTTGCCGCAGCCAAGGGCATCATCCTGGCTGACACCAAGTTCGAGTTTGGTCGCGACCGCGAAACCGGTGTGATCACACTCGCGGATGAAGTTCTCACCTCTGACTCTTCTCGCTACTGGGATGCTGCTGCCTATGCAGCCGGCACCACCGCTGCTGAGAAGATGACCAGCTTTGATAAGCAGATCGTGCGCAACTGGCTCTCTGCCAACTGGGACAAGACCGGAACACCTCCCGTGCTTCCAGCCGACATTGTCGAGCGCACTGCAGATCGCTATCGCGAACTGATCAGCCGAATGCTCGGCTAAGTGAAACTCCTCAACGCCATCTTTGAGGTGCCCCGCACGGGTGCCCCATTGTGGAAGCGTGTGATCTTGGTTGAGCTCGGGCTCATTGTCTGCGGCTTTGCCTTTGCCATGATGCTGCAAGCTGCTATTGGCTTGGACCCGTGGGATGCGTTCCACCTTGGTTTATCCAAGGCAACCGGAGTCTCCATCGGTCTCGTGGTGGTCATTGTCGGCTTCGCCGTGATGTTCCTCTGGATCTTCCTCAAGCAGAAGCTGGGAATCGGAACGATTCTCAACGCCATCACCATTGGCCTCTCCATTGACTTCTTCATCACCCTGATTCCGAAGGCTCCCGACTTCTGGTGGGGCTTGGGTTACTTCATCGTCGCCATCTTGATTAATGGCCTCGGCATCTCGATGTATATCGGTGGCGGCTTAGGTCCTGGTCCTCGAGATGGCCTGATGACCGGACTTGTTCGTATTACTCAGCGACCTTTGTGGATTGTCCGAACAGCTATTGAAGTGGTTGTTCTGGGACTGGGCTGGGTCATGGGCGGAACCGTTGGGGTAGGAACAGTTCTATATGCATTTGCCATTGGGCCCGTGGTCCACGTGATGCTGCCCTGGTTCAACCTGGACAAGAGACAAGAACCAGAAGATCTCGAAGGCCACTAGGCGGAATCGATTCATAGCTCGTTCATAGGTTGTTCTGTAACAATGTGGACTATGAAACGTCATGCAGGTTTACCCGCGATTTTCGCCATGGTGACTGTGGCGTTCCTTTTTGGCTTGGCGCCTGTATTTCATGCTGTGTGCGTCTCGGCCCTTGGTGCAGCTTCCGCTCCACACATGAGTCACATCATGGCTGATGGCACTGTCATGGATACGACCGCTGAGATTGAGCCTGCAGTAACCAACATGGACACATCTGGTTCGGTGGTAATGGCTGCAGGCGCGCCAACCCCAAATTTTGACGCAGTACACGTGATGGGCACCATCATGATTACCGCTGGCCTCACTCTGCTGACATTCCTTGGCTTGCGCTTTTGCAAACAGGCTCTTGCCCGAGGGCTCGTCGTTGCTGTTCCAGAACCTACTCAGAAGAAACTTTCCAGGCTAGGTCAGGCACGTGCTAGGCCGCCGAGCCAGGTTGATCTCAACGCTCTCTGTATTTCTCGAACATAAGCCATACGTCATCGTGCACAGGCGACGCACGTTGCTTGTGTGCACAAAAATCCACACACTTTTTTATTGACGTAAAGGAAAACACCATGTTTGAAAAGAAATCCCGTATCGCTGGAATCGCTGCCCTCTCTCTCGCAGGAGCCGTTGCTCTCGCTGGATGCACCATCAATTTGGGCGGAACTAATTCCGACTCAAACGGAATGATGAACGACGGCATGATGGGGAACAACCAGAGCGCCTCCGACTTCTCCGGAACAGACATCATGTTCGCGCAGATGATGATTCCTCACCACCAGCAAGCAGTGGACATGTCCACGCTTGCTGAGACCCACACCACTAACCCTGAAATCTTGGCTCTTGCCAAGCAAATCAAAGATGCCCAAGCTCCTGAGATTGAACAAATGACGGCATGGATAGATTCAGCAGGTGCTGGGATGGAGATGGGTCATGACATGGGAATGGGTGGCATGCTCTCCGATGAGCAGATGGCTGCACTGGAGAACGCCCAAGGTGCAGCCTTCGACAAGCTCTATCTCCAAGGCATGATTGCCCACCATGAGGGTGCAATCCAAATGGCCAAGATGATCACTGACTCCAACAATGCTGAGGCAAAAGAACTTGGTGCCAACATCGTGACCAGCCAAACCGCTGAAATCGAAAAGATGAAGCAGATGCTGGCGGCGATGTAATGACTACCGCTGAAACGGGTATTTCTCGCCGAACAGTTCTTATCGCAGGCGGTACTGCTGTTGGAGCACTCGCCGTACTCGGTGGTGGCTATTGGCTGGGAACCACCGTGGGACAAAATATTGAGGGAACTCCAAAAGTCGGAACAGAGCTTGGTTCTGGCAAAGAACCAGAGATTCTCCGCAGCTCCGGTGGCAAACTCACCGTGGACCTCATCGCCTCGTATACCGAAGTCACCGTTGCAGGCAAGGTAGCCAGACTAAAAACCTATAACGGCACCACCCCCGGCCCCACATTGATGGTCAAACCGGGTGACCTGATTACGGTGAACTTCACAAATAATCTTGGCGAACCCACAAATCTCCACATGCATGGATTCCATGTCTCCCCCTCTGGAAATAGTGACAACGTTTTTGTTCACATCGCGAACGGTGAAACTTTCACTTACGAATATCTTCTCGATACAGACCATCCAGCAGGTCCCTATTGGTATCACCCGCATCATCACGGCATGGCCGCTGATCAGGTATTTGCTGGGCTCTATGGTGCAGTAGTTATTGAGGACCCTAAAGAGATTCCTGTCACCACAGAACGTGTTCTCGTTATCTCAGATATTTCAATCCAGAGTGATGGCAACGTCTCAGGCGCAAACATGATGAGCAAAATGATGGGTCGCGAAGGCGACATACTTTTGCTCAACGGACAAATTCAGCCCTCGTATTCAACTCAACAAAATGCTGTTGAACGATGGCGAATTGTGAACTCATGCACGTCTCGGTATCTGTCACTGAGTTTCTCCGGTGGCTCAGCTGTTTTGTTAGGAAAAGACTCTGGTCGCTTTTCTACTCCCCGCCAGATAACAGAAGTCTCCCTCGCTCCAGGCAACAGGGCGGACCTCCTCATCACCATGGGAGCAGAACCTGTAGCCCTGAGTTACACCACGGTGCCACACCCTGACGCCATGATGATGGGCGCATCTACCCAGGAATATTCCAATTACCCGCTCGCAACTTTTACCCCTGACGGCTCACAAGCCGGCTCGGTGGATTCAATTCCGCCACAACAGTCAGGTCCGGATCTTCGATCAAGTGAAATCGCAGCAGAGCGGGCGTTCACCTTAGCCATGCCCGCCATGGGCGGAATGGGTGGGATGGGAAATATGAATGGCGGCTTCACTATCAATGGTGAACCCTTAAACATGGACACCATTAACACGTCGGTCAGTCTGGGCACCGTGGAAGAGTGGACGATTGTGAATTCCACCACAATGGATCACCCTTTCCATCTCCACGTGTGGCCGATGCAGGTCCTCTCTATCGGGGACAATTCGGTAACAGATGTTGAATACCAAGATGTGGTGAACGTTCCCGCAAATTCGCGCAGTGTGGTTCGCATGAATTTCGACCGATTCGACGGACTAGCTGTTTACCACTGCCACATTCTCGATCATGAAGATTTAGGAATGATGGGCATTATTGAAGCCAACCCTGCCTGACAAATGAGGAGTATTCGATGACAACAGCAACATTCACCGCCACAGGGATGACCTGCCAACACTGTGTGGGCAGCGTCACTCAGGAAGTGTCGGAGCTTGCACACGTGACATCTGTTTCCGTTGACTTGTCCAGCGGGACAGTGACCGTCGAAAGCGATGCCTACATTCCAGAAGATGAGATCATCGCTGCTATCGACAAAGCAGGCTACCCAGCTGTAGCGAGCAAATAGCCCCCACTGTTTGCCTCCTGTTTCGTGTCAGGTGGCCGCGAGTTAATCCCCATCGCGACGATTGAAGTGTGACCACAGCTGTCTATCGTCGATATGTAGCCCTTGGTGATTCGCTCACCGAGGGTCTCGGTGACGACCGTTTCGAACGGGATCGAATATTCGCAGGCTGGGCTGATCGGTTTGCTGTTCTGCTCAATGAAGATGCACTCGCAGCCGGTGAAGATTTCCTCTATGCCAATCTCGCCGTGCGCAGCAGAAATTCCTCTGAGATTCTTTCTCAGCAAGTTGAACAAGCTTTATTGCTCGAGCCCGATTTGGTCACCATCATGGCTGGCGCGAATGACTTGTGGCGTCCTCGAAAAAGCTGGGACTTAGTCAGGGCACAATTCACGAATGCTGTTCAAGTACTCAAAGCAGCTGGCATCACTGTGGTGTTAACCAACTGCATCAATCCAGTGCATCACTGGTCTTTTCGTGGCGGTGCACTGCGGGCAAAAGAACTTACAAAACTCATCGAAGAAGTTGCATCCGAACAGAATGTCTTGGTTCTGGATGTCTATCGCAGTCCAACCTTGCGTCGTTTACGAGTCTGGTCAGAAGACTGTGTTCACTTTGGCGCTCGCGGTCATGCACACGTTGCGAACAAAGCGGCAAAACTACTTGGTTTGCCCTATCGAATTGAGACCCCGGTTCTGCAGCCACGACTCAAAGACAGCATGACCGTGCTGGAACATGCCAAATGGATTGCCACCCACGTGACTCCGTTTGTCAGCAGAAGACTGCGTGGGATTGCAGCTGGTGACGGAATAAGCCCAAAGAGACCCGTGATGTCACGCGTGCACGACCACCCCTGGACAGTGCGACGTTCGAAGTCTTCACCACTCGTTCACTCGCCATTTCCCCCCGCGTCGGTTCTCACCAAATAAGCCTTTGTAACTTGAGGACATGAGCATGCGGGTTGCAATCGTGACAGAGTCATTTCTCCCCTCACTTAACGGAGTCACCAACTCAGTACTTCGAGTCGTTGACACACTCAAAGAGGCTGGCCACGAGGTCATCATCATTGCCCCCACTGCACCAACCAAGCGATATTTGGGATTCAAAGTTGTCCGAACATTAGCTTTGCCCTTTATGCAATTCCAGGTGGGACTTCCTCCTTTGGCTCTTCAAGCAACTCTGGAAGAATTCAAGCCAGACGTGATCCACGTTGCTTCCCCGTTCTTCTTGGGAGGTCAAGCAATTGCGATTGCCAACAAGCTCGGCATTCCTACCGTCGCGATTTACCAGACCGACATTGCCGGGTATCTGCAGCGTTATGGCATGCAGTTTGCTAAGCCTGTGGTTGATCGTTTCGTTGCTGCTATTCACGGCCCCGCCACCATGAACTTGGCACCTACTCCCGAATCTGCCGCCTACCTGCTCAAGCTTGGCGTGCAGCGTGTTGGCGTATGGGGTCGAGGAGTAGACCTTGAGCTCTTCCACCCTCGCAACAAGGACGAAGCAGCTACGGCAGCGTTCCGCGCTCTCCACGCGCAAGGAAAAAAGAACCTGATTGGTTTTGTGGGGCGTCTGGCACCCGAGAAGCAAGTCCACCGCATGCTCGAGTTGGCTGACCTGCCTGACACTGCTTTGGTCATCGTGGGCGACGGGCCTGAACGAAAGAAGCTCGAGGCCCTCTTTGCAGGCAAGCCTGTGAGTTTCACCGGCGCATTGCGAGGCCAGGAGCTTTCTCATGCATACGCTGCCCTTGATGCTTTTGTTCACTACGGAACTGAAGAAACCTTCGGGCAGACCATTCAAGAAGCTCAGGCTTCTGGAATTCCAGTAGTTGCTCCCGCTGTAGGAGGCCCACGTTTCCTCATCACTGATGGCGAAAATGGTCGATTGATTGAAACGGAAAACAAAACTGGTTTCATTGATGCCGTGACCGAAATCTTGTCTGCCCCTCGACTGGCTGCCCGTATGGGTGAAGCAGGTCGGCGTTCGGTCTTGAAGAAGTCATGGAAAGCAAACAACGAAAACCTTCTGAAGACCTACCGCGCAGCGGCGGCCTTCACCGGCACTGAGCTGGAGTCCAGTCCTGAACTGGTTTGATGCCCAAGGAATCATTGAGGCTCTCGGAGCTCTCGCCGTCCTGGGAGTAGCGGCGCTGATTTTTGCAGAAACGGCCACGATTCTGGGTTCGTTCCTCCCCGGAGACTCACTGCTCTTTTTGCTCGGGCTGACCCTGTCGACAATGTTGACCAACATCCCATTGATTCCCGCAATAGCGCTTGTCTTCTTTGCCGCTGTGGCAGGTTCAGAGGCTGGTTACTGGTTGGGGCACAAGTTGGGTCCACGAGTGTTCAACCGGGATGACACGTGGTTTTTCAACAAGAAAGTCGTGGAGAAGACCAAAGAGTTTTATCGCCACTACGGGGCACGTGCGATTATCTTGGCCCGGTTTATCCCGGTTCTTCGAGCACTAGTGCCCTTGACGGTGGGGATGTCTGACTTCGGCTGGCGTCGCTATTTGGTTTACAACATCGCAGGCGCAATCGCGTGGGTGGCTGGTCTGATGACAGCTGGCTATTTCTTAGGGACAATCCCCTGGGTTCGACACAACATCGAATTAGTGGTGATCAGCTTCGTCATTATTTCTTCGTTGCCACTTCCCATTGAAATCATCCGAAACAGACTCAAGAATCGATCATCGTGATCACGTCAATTACAAAAGCAGTCATTCCTGCAGCGGGTATGGGAACGCGATTCCTCCCCGCTACCAAGGCCATGCCCAAAGAAATGCTCCCCGTCATAGACAAGCCTGCAATTCAATATGTCGTTGAAGAAGCTATTGGCAGCGGCCTCAATCACCTTCTCCTCATAACTGGGAGAAACAAACAAGCTTTGGAAAACCACTTTGATCGCAACGTGGAGTTAGAGAACATCCTCACTGCTCGAAATGATGTGGCAAAACTAGAACAGATCACTACCATCACCGAGGATGTTGATCTCCACTACGTCAGACAGGGAAACCCCCTGGGGCTCGGTCATGCCGTTCTCAAGGCAGAAACGTTTGTTGCGGGAGAGCCTTTCGCGTTGCTCCTCGGCGACGACATCATCGAACACGGCGATGACCTCCTCGCCGAGATGATGTGGATTGCTCACACAGAACGCGCTTCGGTCATTGCCCTCATGGAAGTTCCACAATCACATCTCTCCCGATACGGAGTTGCTGATGTGGTCTCCACCGAAAGTGAACACATTTTTGGGATCAAAGGGTTCGTGGAAAAACCGGAAATTGAATCAGCACCGTCTCGGCTCGTTGCCATCGGCCGATACGTCCTGCAACCAGGTGTGTTTGATGTCCTCAAGAAACTCGAACCAGGTTTTGGCGGCGAGATTCAACTCTCTGATGCACTTGACCAGATGGCGCAGGACACCACGTTAGCCGGGCCTGTGTTTGGTTTGGTCCACGAATATCGCCGCTTTGATACCGGAGACAAACTCTCTTATCTCAAAGCCATCGTTCAGCTCGCGGGTGAGCGTGAAGACCTTGGCCCTGCGTTCAACAAGTGGCTCAAGAAATACACCAAGGGGCTTAAATAAGCAGAGGCGCCGGTTTACCGACGCCTCCACTGAAATGAATCTGTCTTACTTTCCTGACGCCTTGATCTTGGCCAGGAGAGCCGCCTTGGTCAAGCCGGTGTAACCGGCGATTCCCTTAGTGCGGGCGTAGTCACGAAGTGCAACAACGGTCCAGCTAGCCGAAGGCGTTGCTGTGCGTGCAGCAGGCCTTGCAACTGGCTTTGGTGCTGCCTTCTTCACTGCTGGCTTTGCAACAGGCTTCTGTGCCGCAGGCTTTGCAGCAGCTTTGACTACTGGCTTCGCCGCAACCTTTGCTGCAGGCTTTGCAGCGGGCTTAGCGGTGACCACAGCAGCAGGCTTTGCTGCTGCCTTGGTTGCCTTCTTTGCCTTTTCAACCTTTGCAGTGGCCTTGACGACAACCTTCTTAGCGGTCTTAGTTGCCTTCTTGAGGTCCTTCTTGGCGAGGGATTCAGCCTCGTCAGCGGCCTTCTTGATTGACTTCTTTGCCTTGGTCTCGAGCTTCTTTGCGAGGCCGCGAGCTTCAGTCAGTCTTTTGGAGAGCTTCTTCTTGAGCTCTTTTTTGTCTTTAGCATTTGCCATGAGAATTCCTTCAGGGGTTTCGTTTCTCTTGCTTGCGAGAAAAAGCTATGGGGCGAAGGTTAACAAACCGCCTACTTTGTGCCGTGTCGGCAACTTGTTCATTTAGCGTTCACTGGCACACGCAATAATGTGCCCCATGTCCGAAAACTCTTCTCAGAGCCTTGAAGCACAGTCAGTGCTCTCTCGTCTGAGTAGTGCCCCGGCCCCACGGACACTCGTTGACATCTTCCGCGAGGTCGCCAATTCCAATGCTGACGAAACAGCTTTGGACGACGGGACTACCCGCCTGAGCTATCGAGACTTGACAGAACAGGCTCTGGCCGTGGCCCACCAACTCCATTCCTATGGGGTGCAGCGGGGCGACCGTGTGGGCGTTCGAATTGAGTCGGGCAGTGTTGATTTATACATCGCCATCTTGGGAATTCTGCATGCGGGTGCTGCCTACGTTCCTGTCGATGCCGATGATCCTGATGAACGCGCACGAGTTGTGTTTTCAGAAGCAGAAGTCAACGGAGTTATCGCCACCGGCGGTAAGTTTCTCCAGTCAGAGATACCCGGCGGGGAACTCAGACAAGTAGGTCAGATTGATTTTGACTACCGCGAGACCGTCTTTCCTGAAGAGTTTGCTCCCCTCGAGACCGACGATGCATGGATTATTTTTACCTCTGGCTCAACGGGGAAGCCCAAGGGCGTCGCCGTTTCCCACCGCTCAGCTGCTGCTTTTGTCGATGCAGAGTCTCGAATGTTTTTGCAAGCCGAACCAATCAATGCCCAAGATCGAGTGCTCGCTGGTCTCTCCGTTGCATTTGATGCCTCGTGTGAAGAGATGTGGCTTGCCTGGGGCCACGGTGGTTGTCTCGTTCCTGCCCCTCGTTCTTTGGTCAGATCAGGTTCTGACCTAGGACCTTGGCTGATGGCCAATGGAATCACCATTGTCTCGACTGTGCCCACCTTGGCAGCGATGTGGCCTGAGGATGCCCTTGAAAATATTCGTCTGTTGATTTTCGGTGGTGAAGCGTTCCCACTCGAGCTGGCAGAAAAACTGGCTTCATCCGGCCGCGAGGTCTGGAACACCTATGGCCCCACCGAGGCAACCGTCGTTGCCTGCGGGGCGCAAACCACAGGTAGTGGTCCTATGAGAATTGGGCTCCCCCTGGATGGCTGGGACCTCGCTGTGGTCAACGCCGAAGGGCATCGTGTTGCAGAAGGTGAAACCGGCGAGCTGATCATTGGTGGCGTGGGGCTTGCCAGATACCTCGATGCGGAGAAAGACGCACAGGTTTATGCCCCCTTCCCCTCCTTGGGGTGGGATCGCGCCTACCGCAGTGGCGATATGGTTCGCTACGAAGCAGAAGGCCTGATTTTTGTCGGTCGTGTTGATGACCAAGTCAAGGTCGGTGGCCGCCGAATCGAACTGGGTGAAATCGAAAGTGCTCTGAGTGCTCTCCCCGATGTCACCGCAGGGGCAGTGGTTGTGCAAACAACACAGGCAGGCAACAAGGTTCTTGTCGGCTACATCAGCGTCACTGACGTTGAGGCATTCTCTGTCGCTGATGCGCTGGTGACCTTGCGTGATTCCCTCCCAGCGCCTCTCATTCCATTACTGGTTCCTCTTTCTGAGCTTCCAGTTAGAACATCCGGCAAAGTCGATAAAGCTGCTTTGCCTTGGCCGCTAGCTACCGCCGACCTTGATGAACTCGATTTCACAGAGATCGAACGACGCGTCGCCAGCGAATGGGCAGAGGTTCTCGGTGTTCCCGTGACAGACCTCAACACACACTTCTTCGACATAGGCGGTGGCTCTCTAGCTGCTGCCCAACTAGTTGGAAGACTCCGTGTCCTGTACCCCAGCATGACGGTGGCCGATATCTATGCCCACCCTCGGTTGGGGTCTATGTCTGACTTCATCGATGTCAGCACAGCAGGAGAACTTATTCCCTCCGGGTCGTTCCACAAATCACCTAAAGTTCCCCAGTCTCCGCAGCTCATCCAGGCAGTACTCTCCATTCCCTTGTTTGCATTGGCAGGACTGAGATGGTTGTTCTATGCCCTGACCGCATCCACGTTATTGGGCTTGCTGGGCGTTGTTGACTTCCTGCCGTCTGCTCCGCTTGCCATTCTGATTCCGGGCATCTTGTTATTTGGTTCCCCCTGGGGCCGAATGTTGCTCAGCGTTGCGATTTCCAGAACTGTGCTCGCAGGGTTGCGACCCGGAAACTATCTCCGAGGTGGCTCCACCCATTTGCGTTTGTGGTTCGCAGAACAAGCTGCCTCACATATCGGCGCAGTGACGTTGGCTGGAGCGCCGTGGGTCACCGCCTATGCACGGGCACTGGGTGCACGAATTGGTCAGGGCGTCACCATGCACACCCTCCCTCCCATCACCGGGATGTTGTGGGTTGGTGCAGGTGCATCGATTGAACCTGAGGTTGATCTCACTGGTTACTGGATCGACGGGGATGTAGTTCGTGTGGGTGAAATCCGCATTGGTGCTCACGCAACCATCGGTGCACGCAGCACTCTCGCTCCGGGTACTCGTATTGGCAAGTTTGCTGAGATTGCTCCCGGCTCGAGCGTGTTTGGAAAAGTTCCTGCAGGTCAGCTGTGGAGTGGGTCACCTGCCAAGCGTGAAGGCAAGGTCAAAGCGTGGTGGCCTCAGGAACCCGCCACACAATCTCGCACGTGGGGGGCGCTCTTCGCTTTCTCTTCGGGAGTCTTTGCACTATTCCCACTCCTGTCTTTGTTGGGAGGTGCGGCTGTTGTGTTAGCCGCTTTGCAGCAGACGCAGTCGGTTTCCGACGTGCTGAGCATCGTCGCGGTGGGATTTATCCCTGCGACAGTGCTCGCCGGATTCATCTTTACTGTTCTCGTTCTTGCCTCTGTTCGCATCCTCAGCCTCACTATGCGAGAAGGCATCTTCCCGGTTCATAGCTGGGCTGGGTGGCAAGCATGGAGTGTGGAGCGAATCCTCGATTTGGCTCGCACATTCCTCTTTCCTCTCTACTCAAGCCTGTTCACCCCGATCTGGCTGCGCATGTTGGGAGCCAAGGTCGGACACAACGTGGAAGCGTCAACCGTGTTGATGCTTCCCAAAATGTCCACCATTGGAGACGACGTCTTCTTGGCTGATGACACCATGATTGCTCCCTATGCCCTCGGCAACGGGTGGATGTTTATTGGGCCGGTAGAGATTGGTAAGCGCGCATTCATCGGCAACTCTGGCTTGGCACCTGCCGGACGCAAGGTTCCCAAAGATGCCTTGGTGGCCGTCCTTTCGAGTGCTCCCCGCAAGGCCAAAGAAGGATCGTCCTGGCTTGGTTCCCCGCCCATGCGCTTGCGCAGACTCATCGCTGAGGGAGACCGCGAGCGCACCTACAAACCATCTCAATGGCTCCGGATTGCCCGTAGTTTGTGGGAGCTGACCAGGTTTGTTCCCGTGCTGGTTACCGCACTGATTGGCTTTGCTGTGGTGTGTGGCATTTTGATTACCGATTCCCTGTGGGGAATGTGGGCTGCAGTGCTGCTCAGCGGCCCCATGTTGTGGGCGGCAGGAATCATCGCAGCAGCCGTCAGCACCATTGCGAAGTGGGTTCTTGTGGGCAAAATCAAGCCCCAAGAAAAGCCCCTGTGGTCTTCCTTTATTTGGCGCAACGAAGTGGCCGACACCTTTGTCGAAATGGTGGCTGCACCCTGGTTTGCCAACTATATGAATGGCACCCTCGGTCTTGTCTGGTGGCTGCGCAGCCTGGGCGCCAAGATTGGCGGCGGAGTTTGGTGTGAAACGTATTGGCTTCCTGAAGCGGATCTGGTCACCCTCGGTGACGGCGCCACCGTCAACAGAGGCACTGTTCTGCAAACACATCTGTTCCATGACAGAGTGATGAGTATGGACACGGTAACGGTGGAAGCGGGCGGAACTCTCGGCCCCCACAGCGTGATTCTTCCTGCCGCACGCATCGGTGCCCACAGCACAGTCGGTCCGGCATCTCTAGTCATGCGTGGTGAAGCCGTTCCAGAGGGAAGCCGCTGGAGCGGTAACCCCATTGGGCCATGGCGTGAAGTGACTGTGCGGAAGTACTTTTCAGACACAGCGTCAGTGAAGACGGTGTGACCGTGGCGGTAGATTCCTACACCCCAGATTCAGGCAGTGCAGATTTCTTCGTTGAGCACTACGCACTCAATCTGCATTACAGAATGTCGTCAGGACATCTCAAGGCAGTTGCCACTCTCAACGTGAGGTTGCTGAGAGCAGTTCGACAAATCTCTTTAGACATCTCAGGCCTCCACGTGGGCAAGGTCTCCGTTTATGGCAAAGCGAATAAAAACTTCAAGCAAAGTCCCACCAAGCTCGCAATCAAACTCGGTGAAGAGTTTCCTGCGGGTTCCACCTTCGAACTAGAAGTTCACTACTCCGGCACTCCTCGCCCCCGCAGTTCGCGCTGGGGAACAGTCGGGTGGGAAGAATTGAACGATGGGATTGTTGTTGCAGCGCAACCAACTGGTGCACCCACGTGGTTCCCGTGCAACGACCTTCCCCGCTACAAATCAACTTTTGAGATTTCACTCACTACCGAACGCAGCTACTCAGTAGCAGCCACAGGAGAGTTGATGAGTACCTCGGAGAAGTCTGGGCTCACCACCTGGAACTTCCGTCAAAACATTCCTACACCCACCTACCTCGCCTCCATTCAAATTGGTCGTTACCGACAGCGTGAAGAAGAACTTTCAGGTGTGACAGTTCACACGTTCTTCCCCCCTGCAAACCAAACCAAGGTCACCTCTGATCTCTCCAAACTCGAAGAAATGCTTTCGTTCTTTAACGAAACGTTCGGCGAGTACCCTTTCCAGAGTTACACCGTAGTTGCTACCGAAGATGAGCTCGAGATTCCTCTCGAAGCCCAAGGCATGGCCATCTTTGGGGCTAACCACCTCAACGGCACCAACCCGGAAGAACGACTCGTGGCTCACGAGCTTGCCCACCAATGGTTTGGGAACAGCGTGGGTATTGCCCAGTGGAGTGACATCTGGCTCAACGAAGGTTTTGCGTGTTACGCCGAGTGGCTCTGGTCCGAAAAAGCGGGTGGAATAACCACGCAAGGGATGGCCGAGTCTCACCACGTGTTGTTGCGCCAGCTCGATCAAGACCTTCTGCTGGCCGATCCCGGTCCTGACCTCATGTTTGACGACCGGGTTTACAAGCGAGGTGCACTCACACTGCATGCATTGCGACGTGCAGTCGGAGACAAGACCTTCTTTGCCATCGTGAAGCAGTGGGTTGCTGAACACGCACACGCTTTAGGCACCACTGAGGATTTCATTGAGTTGTGCCAGAACAACACATCAGAGGATCTCGGACCTCTGTTTGAGCGCTGGCTTTATCAGACAGCCCTCCCAACTCTGAACTAGCGGCTCACCGCAACAGCAAGTACGAACTTCTCGCGCTGTGTGGCGTTGTGGACGGTGTACTGGGAAGAGATGACAGTTGGGTCCAACTCATCAATACTGACCGCATTTCCAACACCCATGGCTTTCACCACCGCTTCATATTCGCACCAGGAACCAAGAGTGACTGTGTGGATTCCTGCTTTGCCCGCAACTTCTCGAGAGTCCCCTAGGTTTCCTATCTCTATGTCAACACCAATGTGTTGACCGCGGATACCTGCTGCAACCACTGCTGAGCCGCTCGAAGACAAGCTGATGTGAACATCAGTGCCTTCAAGGGTGATGGCGCCATGATCCATCCCACATTCACTGCACTGTGCCACCGGGATTACTGAAGTCCATGCCTGGCCCAGAATGTCCCCGCCCAATTTTCTGGCGAGATACCTACCCGAGAGATAACGCTGTGACAGCACATGCCCTAGGGAAGCAGCACGAGCGCGCTCTGAAGAAGTGAGTAATGGATATAACTCATCAGATTCCTGCTCACTCAGGGATGTTGCACCCCAGAGCAAAACAAAGGAATCAGACATGAATAAAAACTAGTTCTGCAACGTCACGAAAGCTTGCCACGGAGCAAGCACGTCTGACTTCACACCGAGTACAGCATCGCCTGAGACTGCCCCAGGTAGTGACACCGTCTCATCAGAGAGATTCGCAACAACCGTCAACACTCGACCGTTCAGCTCACGTGTGTAAGCGAAGAGCTGCTCGTGCTCTATCCAGAGCATGTCAAAGGAACCATTGACCACGACATCCATGCCGTGACGCATCGCAATGAGCTTTTGGTAGTGGTGGAAGACCGAGTCTGCGTCATCGACAGCGGCGGCTGCGTTGATCTCGGGATAGTTGGAGTTGACCGAAATCCAAGGTTCACCCGTGGTGAAACCTGCGTTGGCAGAGTTATCCCACTGCACGGGTGTGCGGGCATTGTCGCGGCCCTTGTAGCCCACGGCTTTGAGGACGTAGTCCTCCGAGATGCCCATCTCTGGAGCCTCTGCTGCCCAGTTGAGAGTCTCTAAGTCACGGTATTGGCTCAGTTTGGTGAAGTGAGCACTGGTCATGCCGAACTCTTCACCCTGATACACATAGGGCGTTCCACGCATCAAGTGCAGCACGGTACCAAAGGCCTTGGCCGAGTTCACCCGGTGTTCTGCTGAGTCATTACCCCAGCGCGAGACAATACGTGGCTGGTCGTGGTTGTTCCAATACAGTGAATTCCAGCCAACCTGCTCGAGACCCTTCTGCCACTTATTCAGATTCTCTTTGAGTGCCTTCACGGTGAAGGGAACCAAGTCCCACTTGCCGTATCCGTCCGGGTTGGTGTCAAGATCCATGTGTTCGAAGGTGAACACCATGTTGAGCTCGTGACGCTCTGGCGCGGTGTAGTGCTGAGCAAGCTCCACCGTGCAGCCGGGCATCTCGCCGACGGTAATCAAACCCTTGTCGCGCAGAACTTCACGGTTCATTTCTTGCAGGAATTCGTGAATACGAGGACCGTTCATCCAGGGGCCGAACAGATCATCACCTGCCGAGAAGTCCTGGTGCTTCGAGATGAGGTTGATCACGTCCATCCGGAAACCATCCACGCCCTGCTCCAGCCACCAGTTCATCATCGAATACACAGCTGCGCGAACCTCGGGGTTTTCCCAGTTCAAGTCCGGCTGCTTCTTGGAGAAGATGTGCAGGAAGTATTGCTGAGTGTTTTCGTTCCACTGCCAGACCGAGCCAGAAAACGCAGCCTGGTGATCGGTGGGCTCGTGGCCGTCCACGGCGTCACGCCAGATATACCAATCACGCTTGGGGTTATCCAGTGAGGATGAGCTTTCCACGAACCAGGCGTGCTCATCTGAAGTGTGATTGACCACCAAGTCCATCACGAGCTTCATGCCACGGGCATGCGTCTCAGCAATGAGGTGACGCATATCCTCGAGCGTTCCAAAGAGAGGATCAATGTCTTGGTAATCCGAGATGTCGTAACCATTGTCATCCTGAGGAGACTTGTAGACAGGGGAAAGCCACAGCACATCCACACCCAAGTCAGCCAGGTAGTCGAGCTTGGAGGTAATGCCGGGGATGTCGCCGATGCCGTCGCCGTTCGAGTCAGCGAACGAGCGAGGGTAAATCTGGTACACGACGGCACCCTTCCACCAGTCGTCTTTACCCAGGGTGATGCTCATGTGTCTCCTTGTTGTCTCAACTAACAACTGTATTGGTGTGTGGGACTACAGAAACTTTTTTCTCACCAGCCCTGACGAAGAAACTCATCTTCTGGCTAGGGTGAATGAGTTCCCACAAGGAGGTCCCACCCATGAGCGTAGAAAACAACACCCGCGACATCGAAGAAACAGTCGTCACCGACTTCACTGACCGCATGAGTTATGGCGGTTATCTCGATCTCGACACTCTTCTCTCAGCACAGAAGCCCCTGAGCGATCACCACGATGAACTTCTATTCATCATTCAGCACCAGACCACTGAGCTCTGGATGAAGTTGATGGTGCACGAACTCATTGGTGCGGCCAACTACCTGCGCAACGATGACCTCGGGCAAGCACTCAAGTGCATGGCTCGTCTCAAGCACATCCAGAAGACCCTCACTGAACAGTGGGCTGTCCTCGCCACGCTGACTCCCAGCGAGTATGCCCAGTTCCGCGACAAGCTCGGTAACTCCAGCGGTTTTCAGTCGTTCCAATACCGAGCTATCGAGTTCATGCTGGGCAACAAAAACGAGAAGATGATCCACGTCTTTGACTCAGATCCTGTTGCACAAGAACTTCTGGTTACAGCACTGAACTCCCCCAGCATCTATGACGAGTTCCTGCGTTACCTCGCCCGCAAGGGATACAACGTTCCTGCCTCCATCTTGGAGCGCGACGTGACCAAGGCCTGGACTTTCTCAGAAGAGCTCATGCCCGTCTTCATCGAGATTTACAACAATCATGACGAGCACTGGGAAGCCTACGAGAGCTGTGAAGAGCTCGTCGACTTGGAAGAGAACTTCCAGTTCTGGCGCTTCCGTCATCTGCGCACCGTGCAACGCATCATCGGTATGAAGATGGGCACCGGCGGATCCTCCGGTGCACCTTTCTTGCAGAAAGCACTCGAGCTCACCTTCTTCCCTGAGCTCTTTGCCGTGCGCACCGAGATTGGTCAGTAGATCAAATTCATGTGTGGGCCACTCTTTTCTGAAGGCACCAACCCGTATGGGGTTGGTGGGCGTGCACAACTCACAACCGGGGAATGGGGAACTGTTCTTCCCCTCCTTGGAGATGCTCACGTTCACCTAGGACTATTCGATGGCAGTGAGTTGCATGCCGGAGGCATTGGCCGAGTGCTGGATTTGGGTTGGTCAACACCAGAACTCCGAGACATTGTTGCTGAAGTTCCAGACCTCGACATCGAATGGGCCGGAAACTTTTTAGCAGCGACGGGTGGATATCCCTCTGATCGCTCTTGGGCTCCTGATGGCGCAACACTGTTTGTTGAAGATGTCTCTGAAGCAATATCCGCACAGGTTTCCGCTGGTGCTTCTGCCATCAAGATCACATTGAACTCGGATGCTGGACCAGTGCACTCGGATGAGGTTCTGCACACATTAATCGTCGAAGCACTCCAAGCAGGACTGCTACCGATCATCCATGCAGAGGGTTACGGTCAGGCCGAACGTGCAATCACTGCTGGCCCCCTGGTCACACTTGCCCACACCCCATTTACAGAGCTCCTTTCCGATGACCTCATTTCTTATGCCGCCAAGAACAATTACGGCTGGATGAGCACACTAGACATCCATGGTTACGGAGAAGAAACAGAGGCCTTTTCCATCGCCTCCAAGAATTTGTCAAGGTTTATTGAGGCCGGGGGAACAGTTTTTTATGGCACCGACCTTGGCAACGGGCCTCTGCCCGTAGGCATCAATGTGCGGGAATTGAGAGCACTGATGAGGTGTGGATTAGGACCTGAAGAAATCCTTGATTCAACTACACAATGGTGGGACAGGCGTCGCCCAGTGCTCAATGGTGGAGTTGAGGAAGAACCCTGGAGCTTTATCTCCGAAATTTCAGACAACAGCTGTGAAGACTTTGTCTCTTGGCTAGCCACCGCGCGTATCGTCGAACACAACACATTGGAGTTCCGTTGACCACCAACTTTCAAACCCGTGCTGCAGAACTTGATGCTGCTGACCCGTTAGCCGCCCACCGTGCCAAATTCTTTGGTACCGATGAAGCTACCCAGTCTTCAACACCAGGCATGCCCCTGGCCTACTTCGATGGCAACTCTCTGGGTCGCCCCATGAGTGCCAGCTTTGATCGCATCGCTGCTTTCCTTCGCCATGACTGGGGCACTCGCCTCATTCGCAGCTGGGATGAGCAGTGGTTGGATCTTCCTCTGCAGCTCGGCAACAAGATTGGTGCTGCCGCTCTGGGCGCTGCACCGGGGCAGACTTTTGTCGGGGACTCAACCAGTGTTCTGCTGTACAAGATGGCTCGTGCTGCCATTGGTGCACGACCTGGTCGCACCGAGATTGTGCTCGACACCGACAACTTCCCCACTGACCGCTACCTTCTGGAAGGCATTGCGGACGAGCTGGATATGACGCTGGTCTGGATCGAAGCTGACACACACTCCGGTGTGACTCCCGAGCAGGTTGCTGCCGTGGTGAATTCCAATACTGCTCTGGTGCTGCTTAGCCACGTTGCCTACCGCTCGGGCTTTATGGCAGACGCTCCAGCAATTACAAAGATTACCCACGATGCTGGCGCACTGATTGTCTGGGACTTGAGCCACTCAGTGGGCTCTGTGGTTGTTGAACTAGATAAGTGGAACGTCGACATTGCCGTGGGTTGTAGTTACAAGTACCTCTGCGGTGGTCCGGGTGCTCCTGCCTGGGCGTATGTTCGCAAGGACTTGCAGCAACAGATCGAGCAACCCATCCAAGGCTGGTGGGGAACCAAGAACATGTTCCTCATGGGTCCTGGTTATGACCCTGAGAATGACCTTCGCCGCTTCATCACCGGCACGACTCCTGTGGTCGGCATGCAGGCCATGATTGACCCGGTTGAACTCATCGGCGAGGTCACCATTGAAGCTGTTCGCGCAAAGTCTTTGCTGCTGACCCAGTACGTCATGGATTACACCGATGAGGTGCTGGCGCCTCTCGGTGTGACCGTGGCAACGCCACGTGATCCTGCCCAGCGCGGTGGTCACGTCACTCTGAACCATCCGCACATGCGCGAGGTCAATGCGTTGCTGTGGAAGGAAGACATCATTCCTGACTACCGCGATCCGCACGGTTTGCGCATTGGTCTTTCACCTCTGACAACTTCTTTCGAAGAAGTCTTCATTGGCATGGAGCGAGTCAAGGAGACACTGCTCTCACTCGGGTAGGATTGGTGTATTCCCTTACTCGCGAAACCGCTGGAGTTACCCCCATGCCCACCATCGTTGTCGAGGTAATGCCCAAGGCTGAAATTCTTGACCCACAGGGCAAGGCAGTCGCTGGTGCGCTTACCCGCCTAGGTCACACCCAGTTCTCCGGTGTTCGCATCGGCAAGCGCTTCGAGCTCACTGTTGACGGTCCCGTCACGGCTGAGACTCTTGCAGCAGCCAAGACCATCGCAGAGGATATCCTCTCGAACTCGGTCATCGAAGATGTCGTCAGCATCTCCGAGGCCAAGTAATGCGCGTCGGAGTCATCACCTTCCCCGGCTCACTCGATGAGCGCGACGCCCAGCGTGCTGTGAAGCT
>JBEGUL010000043.1:0-13463 GCA_041178865.1 Actinomycetota bacterium
GCCGAGATGGCAGAATCCATGTCATCTGCCAAGACTGCGTCAGAAAGTGAACCTAGGCCTGCAGCAATTGCCGCTTCGAAGCCTGACTTGACCTGAATGTGCTCAGCCACCAGGCCGCGAATACCTGAAAGCTTGGCCTTGACCAGGGCAGAAGAACCATCTTTTTGATCCAGCGCCATAGACAGCGCACCAGTGCGAGCCTGAAGGGCATCACGTTCGCGCTCGAGGGTGTGCAGTTCATCACGCAGGCGATCAATAGTGGAGTCTGCTTCAACGACAGCGGCTTGAGCTGCTTCATAGGCATCGTTGAGACCTGTTTCGCCAGCGGTGGTGTCAGCAGAATCTGACTCAACCTGCGCCAGGTTTTCTTGAGCGTTGGTGCGGCGTTCAGATGCTGCATCCAGTGCGTTCTGCTGACGCAGCACTTCACCACGAACGGCAGCAAGAGCAGAGTCAGCGGCTTCTTTCTTTCCACGCAGGCTGGTGAGCTCGAGATCGTGCTGGGAAACCAGTGCGGATTGTGCAGAAATCTGCTCATCGATGGAGTCGAGTTTCTGACGAGCATCCACGGTGGCCTGCTGAGCTGCCTGCCAGGCAGTCTCGGCAGCGGTGACAATGCCACGCATGACAACAACTTCAGACTCAGCGCCTTCGATCATCGCTTGGTTCACACCAGAACCGAGAGGTTGCTGGTCTGTGTCAGCACCGAGCAAGGCCAGGCGCTGGTTAGCGAGGTTATAGAGACCACGCAAACGTTCCTGAATTGATTCCAGAGCAAAGACAGTCTTGCGAGCTGACTCAACATCGTCAGCTGTTTGGTCAGCCTCGAGGCGGCGAACGCGAAGCATGGTGCGCTCGAGCTGTTCTTGCAAAACGATGCGTTCGCTGTGACGCTCAGACTCTGTCTTGTTGTGCGCATCAAGAGTGGTGCGCAGTTGAACGACATCATCAGCAAGAATGCGTGCGCGAGCATCGCGCACCTCGGCCTGAATACTCTGTGCTTCTCGGGCAATCTCTGCTTGGTGCCCTAGAGGCTTGAGCTGACGTCGAACCTCTGTTGCAAGGTCGGTCAGACGCGTGAGGTTTGCCTGCATTGCTTCAAGCTTGCGCACGGTCTTTTCCTTGCGGCGACGGTGCTTAAGAATTCCCGCAGCTTCTTCAATAAAGCCACGCCGATCTTCTGGGCTTGCCTGCAGAACGTTATCGAGTCGACCCTGTCCCACGATGACGTGCATCTCGCGTCCCAGACCTGAGTCGGAAAGAAGTTCTTGGACATCCAGCAGACGACAGTTTTCACCATTGATGGCGTATTCACTCGAGCCGTTGCGGAACAAGGTTCGGCTAATGGTGACTTCGGAGTATTCGATGGGCAATGCGCCATCAGCGTTGTCGATGGTGAGCAGAACCTCTGCGCGGCCTAGTGGGCCGCGGGTGGAGGTTCCAGCGAA
This sequence comes from Actinomycetota bacterium, assembly GCA_041178865.1. Lineage (GTDB taxonomy): Bacteria > Actinomycetota > Actinomycetes > Actinomycetales > Microbacteriaceae > Aurantimicrobium. The sequence goes on from JBEGUL010000043.1 coordinate 1,449, forward strand.
GATGACGTCTTCCATCTTGCCGCCGCGGAGAGTCTTTGCTCCCTGTTCGCCCATGACCCAGGCGAGGGCATCAACAACATTGGACTTACCTGAACCGTTGGGGCCCACCACACAGGTGACGCCAGGTTCAAAGGCAAAAGTGGTCGGTTGGGCAAACGACTTAAAGCCTTTAAGCGTCAGGCTTTTTAGATACACGTCGAGAGCTCCCCGGTCAGCAGTGCAAGCGCACTAACTAACAAATTTAGTGGATAGAGGAGCCCTATAAAAACACGGGTTTAGTGGTCGTCTTCGAGTTCTTTACGAATCGAATCTGCAGCCATCTGCAGGGTCTCCACAAGACGAGGGATATCCATATGAGTGAGGTGAGCAACAACACCCAGAGCAGCTACACAGCGTCCACCGCGAAGGATGGGCACAGCCACCGAACCGTTACCTGCGGTGCTCTCCTGGCGGGCAATGGCATAGCCGCGGTTCTTGGTCTCAACTAGCTCAGTCTTGAGTTTGACGGGGTCCACGATGGAGTAGGGAGTAGTGCGTGAAAGTGGGCGGCTGAGATACTTCTCAATTGCCTCGGGGCTCTGCCATGCAAGAAGAACCTTGCCCACGCCCGTGGTGTGCAGGGGCAGGTGTCCACCAGCGCGAGAGGCGGTGTGAACCGAACGCTCACCACCGATGCGGTCAACGTAGAGGGCCTGACCGCGGTCGAGTACTGCCAGAGTGATGTTTTCGCCGGTCTCTTCATAGAGTCGAGCAAGCGTGGGCAGTGCGCGGTGACGCAGCTGGTCGCTCACGGGAGCCAGCTGACCAATCGACCACACGCGAGTACCAATGCGGTAACGGCGGTCAGATCCGCGAACCAGGAATCCACCGGTGACGAGCTCTGCCACGACACGGTGGGTGCTCGACATGGGAAGGAGTGACTTTTCAGAGAGTTCCGACAGCGTCAGTGCGCGACGACGCTCGTTGAAGCACCCAAGAACAGCGATGCCACGACCAATTGACGAGATTGGTGCACCGGCGGTAGTACGTGCTGGACTCATGAAATATCTGCCCTTTCAGGCTCTAAGAATATAGGTTCCAATGACCGGAACTCTACTCCTCAATTATCTCGATATCAAGATAAGTAGGAATTTTATGAATTTCTCCCCCGCGCAGCGACCTTCCAGCGGTCAACCAGATCACCACGATCGAAGACAAAAACCTCGTCTGCCAAGTTCACTGCGTTGCAGACATGGTTGGGAATCACGGGGAGAACAGAGCCGAGTTCAGGCACAAGAGTGCCGGCTGGGAACTCAATCGTTGCGTGATGTTCGGACAGTGCCACGATGCGCGCATCGGGCGAACCCAGTACTCGGCCATAGCCGGAAGCATAGGGAGCTTTATCTGCCCCTAACACCTTGCTGCCTGAATCCACGACGACGCGATTTCCTCGAACACTCACCACCGTTCCCTGAACGGTGAGTGCCACGGCTCCCCAGTCACATGAGCCAAGTTCAATCTGCTGGGCGTCATTGAACACATAGACACCAGGGCGTTGTTCAGTCACGACTAAGACATCAGCTTCAGCCAAGGAGGGCGTGGAACCACCACTGCGAATCTGTGCGTCAGGAAAGCCTGCAGCGGTCAACTGATGTTGTGCCGTTGCTAAGGCTTTGGCCTCGTCATGCGCCGCAGCAGCGCGGCCCTCCAGCGCATAGCTGTGTCCCGGAAAAGTAAAGCAACCAGAGACGTCGAGACCCAGGTCATGTAAACCGGCAGCCAGTTCCCCAACTGCAGAAGGTTCAATGCCACTGCGATGGTGACCGCAGTCCACTTCAATCATGAGCTCTATCAGCGCAGCACGGCCCCTTAAGTGCTCAACAAGTTTCTTAGCCGACTCGAGCGAATCTATCCCTAAGCGAATAGTAGCAAGGTCGAGCAAAGCATTAAGTCGCTGAGCTTTCACTGGAGTGAGCCAAATCGGATAAGCGATCAACACATCTGGAAAGCCCGCTTCCACAAAGACTTCTGCTTCACCGAGCGTGGCAACAGTAATTCCCAGGATGCCTGCAGCTTCCTGCATGCGGGCGATTTCGATGATCTTGTGCGTCTTGACGTGGGGACGCAGGGCAATACCCGCAGTCCGCGCTGCCTCAGCAGCGCGGGCAATGTTGGCCTGCAAGATTCCAAGTTCAATGGCGATGAACGGAGTCTCCGGTGCAGAGATAGTCATAACGACGAGCCTACTTTTTCTGACAGCGTGGACAGAAGTGTGATCCACGATTCATAAAGGTCACTCGTCGAATAGAAGTGCCGCAGCGTGGACATGGCTTGCCCTGCTGTCCATAGGCATTCAGGCTGTGGGAGAAGTATCCAGACTCACCATTGACGTTGACGTATTGCTCATCAAAGCTGGTGCCGCCCTCCCCCAATGCCTTGATCAAAATGGCACGAACGGCGTCGAGCAAGTCACGAGCTTTAGCTTTTGAGAGAGTATCCGCGGACTTCTCACCATGAATTTTGGCGGCCCACAGAGACTCATCGGCATAGATGTTTCCCACGCCACTGATCAGGGTTTGATCAAGAAGTGCCCGCTTCACTCCGGTGCTTTTCTTGCGAAGACGAGTGAGGAAGAGTTCATCATCAAAGAATTCGTTGAGTGGATCAAGAGCAATGTGAGCTGCTTGGGAAGGAACGAAACCCGAAGACTGCTGCACCAGTTCATCAACAGCCATGGAACCAAAGATGCGCTGGTCGACAAAGTTGACGACTAGCTGACCATGTGCAGGATGAGTGATGACGTATTGAATGCGCAAGTGACGATCCGGCTCAGCGTCAAGATCTCGAAGGAGAACTTGGCCGCTCATTCCCAAGTGAGTGACGAGAGCATCACCGGTATCTAGAGGAAACCACATGAACTTGCCGCGGCGCTCAGCAGAGAGAACGGTTGCCCCTTCGAGCATGCCCACGAAATCTCCGCGCCTAGCATCGTGGCGCTTCAGAGACCGGGGATCAAAAACCTGAACAGAGTCGATGCGTGCTCCGACAAAGGCTGGTTCTAAGCCAGCGCGCACAACCTCAACTTCGGGAAGCTCAGGCATGAACGAACTAGTTCTTCTCGCTGAGTGAAGTCCAGGCAGTCAAGGCTGCAGACATCTCAGCATGCTTCTTGCTAGTGCCCGTACCCGTTGCGGAGATGATCTCCCCCACTGTGACCGTTGCCGTGAAGACCCGTGCGTGATCTGGACCTTCGGCTTCAACCGAATACACGGGAACAGCAGTACCCAGCTTGGCTACTGCTTCTTGCAAGCTGGTCTTGGGATCCATAGCCGCGCCAAAACGCTCGGGGTTTTCTAACAGAGGCTCAATCAGGCGCAGCACGAGTGTGTTGGCCGCGTCGGGGCCAGCGGTCAGAAAGGCAGCACCGAAAAGTGCTTCCACAGTGTCGGCCAGGATTGAGTCCTTGTTGCGACCTCCGGTGAGTTCTTCACCGTTACCCAGACGAATGAATTGTCCGAGTTCAATACTGCGGGCAACCTCCGCCAGAGCGAGAGTGGACACCAGCGAAGCTCGACGCTTGGCCAGGTCGCCTTCATCCAAGCCGGGGTTGTTGTTGTACAGCATGACGGTGACCGCTTGACCCAACACGGAGTCGCCCAAGAATTCGAGGCGTTCATTGTTGGCAATGCCCCCATGCTCATAGGCATAGGAGCGGTGCGTCAAGGCAAGCTCGTAGAGCTCCCCGTCAAGGGGTATGCCAAGAGAACTCGACAGAGTCGAGATATCGGTCTGATGACCTGAAGCAGGAGAGCTCATGCTCACTCGCTAAGGGTGTGACTAAACGTCAGCTACCTTGCGGCCCTTGTACTCCATGAAGAGTGGGGTGCCAGCAGAGTCTTCGACAACCTTGGCGCGGTGAGGAAGGCTGTAGGAAACCTTGCCGTTCGCGTCAACGCTCTTCACGAGGGTGGCAGCAGTTGCCTTCCACTGGGCACGGCGCATGCGAGTGCTAGCTCGCGACATTTTGCGCTTGGGAACAGCCATGGCTATCTCTTCTCTTCTTACTTACTTCTTTTTACCGGTGCTTGTGTCACCGTTGTCTGTGGAAGCCGCCAGCTGGCTGAGTGCTGCCCATCTCGGGTCTAACGTCTCTTCCAGCGTGGAATCCAGTGGTTCTGCCAAAGGCTCACCAGTCTCAGGATCGAGACCAGCACAATCTGGACGGCATACCGGCTGGAACGGAAGTGCAAGCACAACCGCTTCCCTGACCAGAGGTTCAAGATCCACGTGGTCGTCGTGAACCTCAAAGTCAAAAGCTTCGTCTACAGAATACGCGAAAAGTTCTTGAAATTCGACTTCGAGCTCCTGCTCGATCGGCGCGAGGCATCTTCCGCACTCGCCGTAGGCCGTTGTTTCGACTTCTGCGCTGACCAAAATGCCATCTCCGAGAGACTCTAAACGCAGGTCGAGGTGGATATTTTCCCCCACAGGAACGGCAATAATCCCTTCCCCGATCTTTTCGGGCGCAACAATATCGAGCTCACGCTCACGGTGCTCACCGGGACGGTGCATGAGGTCATAGACCTCAATGGTGAAGGGGGTTTTGACGAATTTAGCCACGAGTTCAGTCTAAGCGACTACGAGCCTGCAGGTTTCTGGGCCATTTTTTGGGTGATCTTTCGACCCCAACGTTGAATTGGTTTTTCTACAAGAATCTTCGCTTCAAAGGTCAAGAAAATAGACACAATCGTGACGCACACCGATTGAACTAGGAAGAAGTACACCCATTTACCTGGCGGGTACATTCCCGTGGGAGTTCCTAAAACCACATTGGACCACTGAATCAGCGGCTGGTGGAACACATACACGCCAAAGGAATAGGCCCCCATGAAGGTCAGCACTTTGGCCTTTCGTGTTCCTGGCGTGACCTCAAACTTGGTCAACTGCAGAATCAATAACGCAAAGATAGGGGCCGCGAAGTAGGTAATGGCGTAACGGTAAGAATTCCAATGCCAGGCATCTTCGATGAAGAAGAGAGAGACAACGAGCGCAATGGAAAGAGCCAGAAGCCACCAGTTTCGGAAGCGAGAAAGCTGAGGCAAATACTTTCTCAAGAGCAAGCCCAAACCGAATCCAAGGAATGCTCGGCCCAGTGCTTCGAAGCCCCGAATCGGTCCGCTGTTCTCGATGAACGAAGTGTCCGTGGTCAATCCGTACCACAGCATGAGATAGCCCAACGCGATGGCAATGATGATGCCAATGCCCCACTTGACTGCGGTCAAGGGCGCATAGAACACATTGGCAATCCATTCGGCCGAGAGCGACCACAGAGGCACATTGATAGCTGTCGCTGCTGGAAGCAAAATCTGGAGCAGGAGGAAAGCAATCACCAGAATATGAACACGCTCATCGACGGGAAGGCCCGCCATGCTGCCGTAGGGGGTGTTGAAGTTGTCATTGGCAACGAGAGAATTCCTCTCCCACTCCAAAGCGATCAGGGCCACGATGAGTGAAGTGACAGCAAGTGGCCAAAACCGGAAGATGCGCTTCACGATGAACACTCTGGAATCTCGGGCCAGCCCTTTTCCCTGATGAGGCATGCTCGGCCACAGCACAAAACCACTTAAGACGAAGAAAAAATCGACAAACAGATAAAAGGAAGCCAGCTGCTGGAAATCTTGCGAAGCGCTCACGGTGACGTGAAAAGCCAGAACTCCGAGGGCAGCAACGCCACGCATTCCATCTAGGAGTAAGAATCGGTGCTGGGGTTCGGCGGTCACGACCATGTGTCCTCTCAGGAGGGAGTGAGTGGGTCGAACAAGAATGACACATAAACTAGATGGGTAACACTCGCGGGAGTGGTGAAATTGGTATACACGCCAGATTTAGGTTCTGGTGCCGAGAGGCGTGAGGGTTCAAGTCCCTTCTCCCGTACAAATACTTTCCACGAACTTCACACAAGAAAGAGCACGTATGTTGCACGCAGCCGCGCTTGATGGCCAGATGTCAGATTTACTGTCACAGGTCGGTGTTGTTGTGTTCTACCTCGCCGTGTGGGGTCTTGTCTTTGCCGGTACAGGACTTTTCGTTGGTGCGTTTATTCCCTTCATCACCGGTGACTCTCTCCTCTTTGCTTCGGGACTTGTTACCGCCGCAACTCCAGAGCTGAGCATCTGGATCTTGGCACTGGGTGTCGGCATCGCCGCATTCATCGGTGACCAAGTTGGCTTTATTTTGGGTCGACACCTCGGTCGCCCCTACCTTGACCGCAAGAGCAGTCCGCGGATGAAGCGCATCATTGCCCGGGTTGAAAAGTTTTATAACTCCTACGGCTGGTGGTCCGTTGTAATCGCCCGATTCATTCCCTGGGCACGTGTGTTTGTTCCCTGGGTTGCCGGTATCGGCAAGATGAATTACTTCAAGTTCCTTACCAGCAACTTTGTGGGTGCTCTTGCCTGGGGAGTGGGATTGACCCTGGTCGGCTACTACGCAGCCAGTATTCCTGGAGTCAAAGCTGCTGCCTATGTCATTGCAGGATTCTTCATCACGGCTTCGATCATTTTCAGCATTCGCACATGGATTCTCGAACGCCGCGAAAGAAAGAACGCAGCTCAAGAAAGCTGAGAATTCTCGGTGAGCACTCTGGATTATGACCAGTACGCTTATCGGTGAGACAAAGCTCGCCTTTTCCCAGCGGCCCCTTCACTGAAAGAGACCACATGCACACTGCGCTGATTCCCTTCTTGGATCCAGAAAACCTCATTGCAGGTTTCGGAGCATATGCACTTGTCGGCGTCGCCTTCATTGTTTTCGCCGAAACTGGCCTTCTCGTCGGCTTCCTTCTTCCCGGCGACACATTGCTGTTCATGACCGGTGTTCTCGCAGTCAACGAAGCATTTTTTGGTGTCAACATTGTCTGGGTATGCCTCGCTATCGCTTTTGCTGCTTTCCTCGGTGGAGAAGTGGGATATCTCATTGGCCATAAATTTGGGCCCAGCATTTTCGAGAAAAACGAGAGTGGTTTCTTCAGTAAGAAGAACGTGGAACGCACCAATTCCTTCTTCACCCGTTACGGCGGATTAGCGGTCATCATTGCTCGATTTGTTCCTGTGGTGCGCACCTTCGCCCCCGTTGCCGCCGGCGTCGGACACATGAACTATAAGAAGTACACCCTCTACAACTTCATTGGTGCCCTCATTTGGGGTGCAGGTCTGACCTTCGCGGGATGGCTGATTGCAACGCTTATTCCCCCCGTAGCTGACTTTGTTTCTGAATACATTGACGTTGTCCTCATTGGCGTCGTGGTAATCGTCTTGATCCCCAGCATTTACCACTACATCCAGGCCGTGGTGAAGGCCCGTCGTGCCAAGAAGGAAGCTGCCCACAAGCACTCACCTGCTGGCCACACCCTCAGTCACGAAGAAGCTGAGAAGCTTGCCCTCAAGCCAGACGTGTTCACCCAAAAGCACGATGGTGGCCACGAATCAGAACCACAGAAGTAACTTCTGTGTCTGAGCGCGAAGTACTTCGCCTGACTGCTTTCAGCGATGACCCTGAGGGGGGAAACCCTGCCGGTGTCGTGCTCGATGCCACGGGAATGAGCGATGCTGAGATGCTCGCGGTAGCTCACGAAGTCGGCTACTCCGAAACAGCATTTCTGACTGCCCACAAAGACCGTGAAAACAGCTACCAAGCGCGTTACTTCACCCCTGAAGCAGAGGTTGCCTTCTGTGGTCATGCCACGATTGCCTCTGGTGTCGTGCTGGGTCGCGAATTCGGAGACGGCGTCTATGAGCTCAGCACAAATGCTGGCCCCGTTGAGGTGGATGTCACCGTTGCTGGTCGCTCTGTTGTCGCCACACTGACCTCTCCCCCTGCAACTCTGCAGCCCCTTGATCCTGACCTGGTCTATGACATCTTGGACGCTCTGGACTGGGATGAATCAGCTCTCGATACCCGCTTCACGCCGGCGGTCGGCTTTGTGGGCAATGCCCACCCCATCTTGGTTCTCGACAGCCGTGAAATCTTGGCGTCGATGGATTATGACTACGACGTTCTCAAAGATTTGATGCAAGAACATGGCTGGACCACACTTCAGCTGGTCTATCCCGATGAAGGTGACCCCCACGGTCGCAGGTGGCACTCACGCAATCCAGGTCCAGGCGTGGGCATCTATGAAGACCCCGCTACTGGCTCTGCAGCCGCAGCCTTGGGAGCATATTTCCGAGATAAGGGCATCTATGGTGTTGGCGACCACGTCACCATTTTCCAGGGTGACGACATGGGTCGACCTAGCTCAATCATGCTCACCATTGGAGGTTCCAGGATGAAGGTTTCTGGAACCGCTACAGACCTGAACTAGCTAAAGAGTTCGACGGGAACATCTTTTTCGTCAGTAACAATGGCTGCCATGATGCGTGCAGCCACAGCATCAGGCTCCAGTCCCTGAGGCATCGCCGGCGCAACACCGGCAATGGCGCGGGAAGCTAAACCAGTTTCGGTGTGTGGTGGACGGGTGTCCAGCACGCGAATTCCTTCACGGCGAAGCTCACGCTGCGTTGCAGAAACGAAAGACTTCAGCCCTGCTTTGCTCGCACCATAAGCTGCCATGCCAGCGGTGGGCATATCTGAAATAACCCCAGAGATGGTCAGCACGAAAGGCTCACTGCCAGCGGTCTTGGCTGCACTCAATGCAGGAATAGCTGCAGTAATGAGTTCAATTGGGCTGGTCTGATTCAGAGCCTGAAGACTCTGCAGTGTGTGGCTGCTGAGCTCTGCAACTGGACCGAAAGCCACAACACCGTGAGCCACGACAATGCCATCGAGCTGACCTGCAGCTGTCACAGTCTGAATAAGTGAACCAGCAGCACCGGGGAGTGACAGATCAAGAGTGAAGAGCTCTGCATTGAGACCCAGAGCCTGGAGCTTGTCTGCACTCGTGCCGGTGAGCACGAGTTGAGCGCCGGCTCCAGCCAGCAGTGCGGCAATCCGCGAGCCAAGGGCTCCCGATGCTCCGGTTACGAGAATGCGCTTGCCAGCTAAATCAGTCATGAACTCAGTCTCTCAGCTAAAGCTTGTAATGCCCTAGAGCGGTGACTGAGTTTGTTCTTCTCTGTGGGATCAAGGACGGCTGCAGTGACGACAGATCCTTCAGGAATGAACACAGGGTCATATCCAAAACCGTTGACTCCCTGGATTTTGCGGGCAACAGTGCCCGGCCAATTGCCCACAACCACAAACTCTTCGTGAGTCAGTGGATTCACCACTGCAATATGGCAGGTGAAGTGTGCTCCGCGGTCTCCGTCGCGCACATCACTCATCTGATCCAGCAACAACTCCACGTTCGCAGCATTGTCTTTCTGGTTTCCTGCCCAGCGGGCAGAGAAGATGCCTGGCATGCCACCCAGAACATCCACGCAGATACCTGAGTCATCTGACAGGGAAGGAAGTCCTGTGTGAGCCGCCGCCGCACGCGCTTTGATCAGCGCGTTCTCGGCAAAGCTCACACCGTCCTCGATAGGCTCTGGGCCGTCATAACCAATGACGGTAATTCCGGGAACAAGCTCGCCCAAAATCGCATTGAATTCCTCAATCTTGTGCTGATTGTGGGTAGCGAGGACGAAGGTGTTCATGAATTTATGCGAGTGCTTGACGCTGGAAGTTGGTGAGGTCTGCTGATCCCGCGATAGCCAAGTCCAGCAACGAGTTCAACTCATCGCGATCAAATGGTGCACCTTCAGCAGTGCCCTGAACTTCAACGAACAGTCCGCGACCGGTGACCACGACATTCATGTCGGTCTCCGCGCGGACATCCTCGACATAGGCGAGGTCAAGCATAGGAGTGCCGTCAATGATTCCAACAGACACGGCAGCAACACTGTCAATGAGTGGCTCGGAGCTCTTGGCAATGAAGTTGTTTTCTTTGCCCCACTTGATTGCTTCGGCGAGCGCGACATAGGCGCCCGTGATGGCAGCGGTGCGCGTGCCACCATCTGCCTGGAGAACATCACAGTCAATCACGATGGTGTTCTCGCCCAGTGCCTTCGTGTTCACAACGGCACGAAGAGAACGGCCAATCAGTCGAGAAATCTCATGGGTGCGGCCGCCAATCTTTCCTTTGACCGCTTCGCGGTCCATGCGGGAGTTGGTGGAGCGGGGAATCATGGCGTATTCGGCGGTGACCCAACCTTTGCCTTTTCCGGTCATCCAGCGAGGAACACCGTTGGTGAAGGACGCCGTGCACAGAACCTTGGTCTTGCCAAAAGAAATCAGTGCGGAGCCTTCTGCCTGTTCGCTCCAGCCGCGCTCGATGGTAATTTCGCGAAGCTGGTCAACGGCGCGGCCGTCTGCACGAGTGATGTTCTCTGACATGGGTTCCTTTAGTTGAGGGGAAGATCGATAGCACCGGTGGGGGTGTAATCCACGGTGAGAACTTGGGGGCCGAGAAACAGCGACGACAAGCGCAGGAATTCTGCGGTGTTGTCTCCCGTAGCTTCATAGCGATAGGTGGGCGGGGTGGGGTCAACACGGTCCAGTTCACGGTTGACCAGTTCGCGGTAGACATCCTTGGCGGTTTCGTTATCGCTGGCCACCAAGCGAACGTGGTCGCCCATGACGTAGGAGAGCGCTCCCCGCAGGAACGGGTAGTGAGTGCAGCCAAGAACCAGGGTGTCAACATCTGCGCTGATGAGTGGTTTCAGGTATTCACGAGCCACGCGCAGTACTTCTTCGCCACTGGTGTTGCCAGCTTCGACGAACTCCACAAATCGTGGAGCAGCTTGGGTAAAGAGCTCTAGCTGCGGTGCAGCGGCAAAAGCATCGTTATAGGCACGGGAATTGATAGTGGCCGTGGTGCCGATCACACCAATCCGGTTGTTACGGGTGGCAGCAAGAGCTCCGCGAACTGCAGGCTGGATGACTTCCACCACGGGAACGTCGTAGCGCTCACGTGCATCGCGCAACATGGCAGCACTTGCTGTGTTGCAGGCAATGACTAACATCTTCACACCCTGCTCAACCAAATTGTCGAGAACATTGAGCGAGTAGGTCCGCACATCAGCGATGCTCTTGGTGCCATAAGGCGAGTGTGCAGTGTCACCGATGTAGGTGATGGACTCGTGAGGGAGCGAATCGCGGATAGCTCTGGCAACCGTGAGCCCACCCACGCCAGAGTCAAAGACTCCGATCGGAGCATTGCGGTTAGCTATCCCGCTAGTCATCTTTGAGCTTTTCGTAGATCTCTTTGCAGGACTGGCACACTGGGAACTTGTCCGGGTCCCGGCCCGGGGTCCACTTCTTGCCGCAGAGTGCCCTGACCGGTTTTCCCGAGAGTGCAGACTTCAGGATGTCGTCTTTCTTGACGTAGTGAGAGAAACGATCGTGATCGCCTTCATCCAACTGCTCATTACGCAGGAGTTCTTCAAGCTCGCGATCCAGGGTTGCCGTTCCGCCACCGGTCTCCAGTGGGGTTCCATCAGGGAATGTCGAGCTCATATGCCAATTCTATGAGGCGGAGGGCTCCTGAGTGAACCCTGTGAAAACAGTCACGAAAAGGCAACAAACCGTCCAAATATCTGGATTATTCAGGTGAACAGCAGGTAAACTGAAGGAGACATAACGGGGTGTCGTCTATTTCGACATTTTCTGATGCCCGTTCTGCTTCTTCCCTGGTGCATCGAAGACACCACTCAAGGAGATTTATCGTGACTACGCAGGTAGTAATTCTTGCCGCAGGCATGGGTAGCCGTTTGGGCCGCTCACTTCCTAAGCCCCTCACTGAACTCAGTGATGGCCGCACCATCATGCAGCAGCAGATGGAAAACATTCGTTTCGCTTTCGGTGCAGACGCACACATCACTGTTGTTGTCGGTTACAAGCTCGAGCACATCATCGAGGCTTTCCCCGACGTGAACTTTGTTTACAACGAGCAATACGACACAACCAACACCTCCAAGTCGCTCATGCGTGCCTTGCGCGCATCCAGCACGGGTGGCGTTCTGTGGATGAACGGTGACGTGGTCTTCGACCCCGCAGCTC
>JBEGUL010000044.1:0-28254 GCA_041178865.1 Actinomycetota bacterium
TATGGCAGACATCGGTGCTGTCCAGTCCAAGTTATTGACCATACGGGCGGCATTGGCACCTTCAAAGCTGAGGAACTTCGAAATCTGCGAACTGAGGTAGCCAACCCATTCGTTGACAGTCTCTTTGGTGTTAAGTGTGCGCTCTGCTGTGGGACGTGGATCCCCCACGAGACCCGTGGAACCGCCGACAAGACCCAAAGGCTTGTGACCAGCCAGCTGAATACGGCGCAACAGCAAGAGTTGCACGAGGTTACCGAGGTGCAGCGAAGGAGCTGTGGGGTCAAAGCCACAGTAGTAGGTGATGGGTGGTCCCTGGAAAAGCTTCTTGAGCTCATCTGCGTCTGTCGAAACATGGATAAGACCACGCCAGACCAATTCATCCCAGAGAGTATCGAAACTGGAATCGTTTGCTTGTGTTTCTAGAGACACTTAGAGCCCTAACGCCTTGTTGAGATCTTTCACACGCTCAGTCAATGAGCTCAATTGTTTCGCCACCTGAGCAGGTGCCGTGCCACCAACGCCATTGCGCGAGTTCACAGAACCTTCAATGGTGAGAACACCGCGAACCTCAGGGGTGAGGTGTTCGCTCACGCTAAGGTACTCAGCATCACTGGGTTCATGAAGTTCGATGCCGCGTGTTTCACAGAACTGAACCAACTCACCAGAGATTTCGTGTGCATCGCGGAAGGCAACACCCTGCTTGACCAGCCACTCCGCAACATCGGTAGCTAATGAGAAGCCCTGAGGGGCAAGCTCAGCCATGCGGTCGGTGTTGAAGGTCAGCGTGGCAACCATGCCAGTAAAGGCTGGGAGCAGCACTTCGAGGGTCGCAACAGAATCGAAGACAGGTTCTTTGTCTTCCTGGAGATCACGGTTATATGCCAGGGGCAAACCCTTGAGCGTGGCCAGCAAGCCGGTGAGGTTTCCAATCAGGCGACCAGACTTTCCACGAGCAAGCTCAGCAATATCAGGATTCTTCTTCTGCGGCATGATCGAAGATCCAGTGGAGTAGCCGTCATGAAGCTTGACGAAATCAAACTCGCGAGTATTCCAGATGATGATTTCTTCAGAGAAGCGGGAAAGGTTGATGCCAATCAACGACGTGATGAATGCAAACTCGGCGACCACATCACGGCTAGCCGTGGCATCTATCGAATTTTCGGTAGGGCCAGAAAGTCCCAACTCTGCAGCAACCAAAACGGGGTCAAGCCCTAAGGACCCACCAGCTAAAGCTCCAGAACCATAGGGAGACTTAGATGCACGGGCACTCCAATCGGCCAAACGCTCCAGGTCACGAACCAAAGGCCAGGCGTGTGCCAAGAGTTGGTGTGCCAAAAGAACAGGCTGGGCGTGCTGCAGGTGAGTACGTCCCGGCATGATTGCCGATGGATGCGCAGCAGCCTGCCCCGCAATCGCGTCGATCAGCTGAGTAACTTCGTGCGCGATGATGCGGCCATGGTCTAACAAATACATGCGAACTAGAGTCGCAATCTGGTCGTTGCGGCTACGGCCTGCACGGAGCTTGCCACCGACCTCAACGCCAGCAATGTCAATCAGACCACGCTCGAGAGCAGAGTGAACATCCTCATCGCTTTCCAGAGCAACAAACTCCCCCTCTGCAACAGCTGTGCGCAGCTGCTCGAGTGAGTCATCCATAATCTTCAGCTCTTCAGCGGTGAGGTAACCCGCGGCATGGAGTGCCTTGGCATGTGCCTGGGAACCGGTGATGTCGTAGTCAGCAAGTGCCCAGTCGAAGTGGGTGGACTTGCTGAGCTTCTGCAATTCTGGAGAAGGACCCGATGCAAAACGACCACCCCACAGCGCCCCGGCTTCACCAGCACGGTTTGCAGCATTGTTCGAGGAGGTCATGATGTCAATCCTAGGGTTGTCAGGAATTACTTGTGACGAAGGAGCCAGGTAAGCAGTGCCTTCTGAGCATGCAGGCGGTTCTCCGCCTCGTCCCAGATCACGCTCTGCTTCCCATCAATAACATCAGCAGAAACCTCATAGCCTCGGTATGCGGGCAAGCAGTGCAAGAAAATGGCTGAGGCATCTGCCTTTGCCATCAGTGCAGCATCCACTTGATATGCACCAAAGTCAGCGACCCGCTGAGCTTTCTGATCTTCTTGTCCCATGGACACCCAGGTGTCGGTAACCACAACATCCGCACCGTCAACAGCGAGTGCCACATCTTCTGTCACGGCAACAGAGCCACCGGTTTCAACAGCAATCTCATCGGCATCACGCACGATGGCAGGATCCGGCTGGTAACCAGCAGGTGCTGCAATGCGGACGTGCATTCCTGCGACAGCGCAGGCCAAGAGATACGAGTGCGCCATGTTGCTACTTCCATCACCGACGAAAGCAACGGTCAGGCCAGCAAGAGCCCCCTTGTGTTCACGAATGGTGAGCAGATCAGCCAACAGCTGACAGGGGTGGAATTCATCGCTTAAGGCATTGATGACAGGAACAGTTGTTCCGCTTGCCATCTCTTCCAGACCAGCCTGAGAGAAGGTGCGCCAGACAATAGCCCCCACCATTCGCTCCAGAACACGGGCAGTATCTGAAACAGATTCCTTGGCACCGAGCTGACTTGAACCCGAGTCCATGATGAGTGGAACCCCGCCCAGGTCTGCGATACCCACGGCAAAGGACACGCGGGTTCGGGTCGATGTCTTGTCGAAGATGACCGCAACAGTCTGTGGACCAGCCAGGGGCTTTTCACTGTAGGGCTGTGCTTTGAGTGCAACAGCAAGATCCAAGATCTCGGTCTGTTCTGCCTGGGTGATGTCATCATCACGAAGGAAATGCTGAGTCATCAGGCCACTACTTCCGTTCCAGAACCAGTCTGGGTAAAGATTTCGAGCAAAATCGAATGAGGATTACGGCCATCAATGATGGCTGCCTTGGGAACTCCCCCATCAACCGCCTCTAAGCAGGCGGCCATCTTGGGAATCATGCCAGATTCCAGAGAAGGTAACAGCGCACGTAGCTCGTCTGCACCGATCTCTGAAACCAAAGAATCCTTATTGGGCCAATCGCTATACAGACCAGCAACATCGGTAAGAATCACGAGCTTGGCAGCGCCCAATGCAACAGCAAGCGATGCCGCGGCAGCGTCTGCATTCACGTTCAAAGATTGACCTGGAGTGTCCTTATCTGGGGCAATCGAAGACACCACAGGAATACGACCAGCGTCAATAAGGGCATGAACTGCTTCTGGGTCGACGGCGACAACGTCACCAACGAGACCCAAATCAACCATTTCTCCCTCAATTTCAACTCCGCGACGCTCTCCCACAAACAGACCAGCATCTTCGCCAGAAATGGATGCAGCAAGTGGTCCATGTTCGTTCATGTGGCCAACCAAATCACGAGAGACCTGGCCCGTCAGCACCATCCGCACTACTTCCATAGCTTCTGGGCTGGTGACGCGGTATCCACCGCGGAACTCACTCTCAATGCCCAAACGCTCAAGCATCTTGGTGATCTGGGGACCTCCGCCGTGCACAACAACAGGCTTGATGCCCACTGTGCGCAGATACACCATGTCTTCAGCAAAGGCACGAGTGAGTTCTTCACTCACCATCGCATTGCCACCAAACTTGACCACAATGATCTGGTCGTTGAACTTCTTCAGCCACGTGAGTGACTCAATCAGGGTGGCAGCCTTGATGGTTGCTGCTGCGTCTTCTTCACGCATCTGGGTCATGAGAAATCCTTGTGGTTCTAGCTCGCGTACGCGCTGTTTTCGTGCACGTAATCGTGGGTAAGGTCATTGGTCCAGATTGTTGCTTCAGCTGAGCCAGAGTGGAGATCAATCTGGATATCAACCTCGCGAGGAGTGAGATCCACTAAGTCACGAGACTGGTCAGGCTCTCCTGCAGTGCACACAGCAACACCATTGAAGCTGACATCAATGTTGTAGGGGTCAAACTCTGCAGATGTTGTGCCCACAGCAGCCAGCACACGTCCCCAGTTGGGGTCATTGCCAAAGATGGCTGCCTTGAACAGGTTGGAACGGCTGACAGCTCGAGCAACGTCCACAGCATCTTGTTCAGATGCAGCACCGGAAACGGTGATGTGGATGTTGTGGCTCGCGCCTTCAGCATCCTTTTGGAGCTGAAGTGCTAAATCACGGCACAGCTCCGTTAGACGAGCTGTGAATTCTTCAAATCCAGGCTCTACCCCGGAAGCACCCGAGGCCATCAGGGTCACCTGGTCATTTGTCGACATACAGCCGTCAGAGTCCAAGCGGTCAAAAGTCACACGAGTAGACGCACGAAGTGCTGTATCAAGCTGTTCACTCGAAAGAACAGCATCCGTCGTGATAACAACCAGCATGGTGGCAAGTCCCGGTGCAAGCATGCCGGCGCCCTTAGCCATGCCGCCGATGGTGTATCCAGCACCACGAATGACAGACATCTTGGGCACAGAATCAGTTGTCATGATGGCGTGAGCAGCATCAATACCTGCTTGCTCACTAGTTCCCGCCTCAGAAAGTACTTCGAGACCTGAATCCCAGACACCCGTCTTGAGTTTGTCCAGGTCGAGCTGCTCACCAATCAACCCAGTGGAGCAGACCAGAACATCGCCTGCAGAAATCTCAAGACGCTCAGCAACTGCTTCAGCGGTGGCATGGGTGGTCTGGAATCCACGTGCACCTGTGTAGCAGTTAGCCCCGCCAGAGTTCAGAACAATAGCTTCCACAACAGGGTCCGCCATCACCTGCTGACTCCACAGAATGGGGTTTGCTTTACAGCGGTTTGAGGTGAAAACAGCAGCCACTGAATTCAATGGTCCGAGGTTTCGCACCATGGCGAAATCCTTTTTGCCAGTGGACTTCAGTCCACACACAACACCTGCGGCACTAAAGCCGGCTGCAGCGGTCACACTCACGGTGCAACTCCATTCGTGGTCAAACCAGTGGTTTCTGGAATACCAAGAGCAATATTGGCGGACTGAATAGCAGCACCCGCCGTTCCCTTGGTCAAGTTATCGAGAGCGCTAATGACAACAACGCGGCCTGCGTTTACATCAAGAGCAAGGCCAATCAAGCAGGTATTTGCGCCCAGAGTATCTGCGGTGCGGGGGAACTGACCGAGGGGCAGCACCTGAACAAAAGGTTCGTTTGCATACGCAGTACTCCACGCAGCGTGAAGCTTTTCCAACGTCACACCATGCTTAATGCGCGCAGTGGTGGTGGCCAGGATGCCACGAGCCATCGGCACCAGCACGGGAGTCATGGAAACAGAAACCTCAGCGGCACCTGCCTTGCGCAAATTCTGAGCAATCTCAGGTGTATGACGATGAACGCCACCTACTGCATAGGTAGAAGCGGAACCCATGATTTCACTGGCCAACAGGTCAACCTTGAGGCTCTTACCTGCGCCAGAAGGTCCCACCGAAAGCACAGACACTATGTCCACGGCGTCAACGAGATCTGCCTGAACACCGGGTGCGATGGCAAGTGAAATGGCACTGGCATTGCAGCCAGGGGCAGCAATGCGCTTGGTTCCAGCAAGGAATTCACGCTGTGAACCAGAAGAAAGGGGAAGTTCAGGGATGCCATACGTCCATGCAGAGTTGAACTCTCCACCATAGAAAGCAGCCCAGTCTTCTTCATTTTCAAGACGGTGATCAGCGCCACAATCAATGACGAGTGTGTTTTCGCTCAGTTGTGCGGCGAGCGCACCAGAGGAACCATGTGGCAAGGCCAAGAAAACGACGTCATGACCAGCAAGGATGTCGGCAGTGGTGTCCTTGAGCACAAGATCGCCATAGCTGCGCAGGTGTGGCTGAACATCAACCAAACGCTGACCTGCATTGGAGTGTGCGGTGACTGTGCGCACCTCAAACTCGGGGTGAGCTGCGAGCAGGCGAAGAACCTCACCACCGGCGTAACCGCTGGCTCCAGCAATAGCAACCGAGTATGTCATTAGATAACTCTATCTAAACCTTCAACCAGTTATTGAGGTTTGAGGGAAGCGTGGGAAAGATTGCTATGTTCTGCGGGTCAGCGTTCCCGCAGCGAAAAAGCCCGTCTTTGCTACGAGTAAACCAACTAACAGCACTGAAATACCCAGAGTTGGCGATAAGAATATGACCACAGCGGGATAAACAGTGAGGTGAAAAATCACAAAAAGCCAGCGATTTGCTCGTGATTGTTGACGCCAAGCATCGTGAAGGCCGGGGTTAGATGTGCTCATCAGTCCGGCACCGATATCCCACGCAAGTATTGCGAGCAGAACAGATTTCCAGTTCTCTACTCCCCCAATGATGAGGACCGTGATGGCTAAAACTGCTCCAACAAACAGCATTAACACGACGTTAATGGGTTTCGCGTGGAAACCTACCAAGAGTTGCCAGGTCTTGTTCACGTTATTTACTCGCGAATAGTTGCGCCGAAACGAGATGCGGCGAGCGCAACACCAGCTTCCTTAGAAGCTGTTGCTTCAGCTGCAGTCAGTGTGCGGTCATCTGCACGGAATCTCAGAGCAAAGGTAAGGGAACGTTGACCTTCCGGTATTCCGGTGCCCTGGTAGACATCCACGAGAGTTGCTGTTTCCAGCAGTTCTCCTGCACCTTCCACAACTGCAGCAAGTACTTCAGCAGCAGGAATGCTGTCAGATACAACAAGGGAGAGATCCTGTGTTGCGGCAGGCATGGTCTTGACGTCCACAGCCACGTGAGGAACACCAGCTGCATCAGGCACAGCGTCGAGGTTCAGCTCGAAAGCGGCAACGGTGCGTGGAAGGTGTGCATCTTCTGCAACGGAGGGAAGCAGTTCACCGGCATAACCGATAACTGCGTCACCCAGGAGAAGTTCTGCTGTGCGGCCAGGGTGGAATGCCTTGTGGCTTCCCTGGCGAACAGCGATCTGGACTCCAGCTCCGAGAGCAATCTGTTGAACTGCTGCGAGCGCGTCCTGCCAGTCATAGGCGACGGCTTTCTGGCCAGCCTGCTTGGAGAGGGCATCTCCCACAAACAAACCTGAAATGTAGCGAGGCTGGGGTGGAATACCGGAATAGAGCTTGGCTTCAACATCAGGGGCTGGGCGAACTCCGCCAGCAACGATGTCCTGACCATATGTCTTGCCAGTTTCTGGAAGGAATACCAAGCCTGTTTCGAACAGTGCAAGGTCTGTCAGTCCGCGTGAACGGTTACGAGCAGCGGTAGCGATCAGACCAGGAAGCAGCGAGGTGCGCATCCAGCCCTGAGTCGCATCCAAAGCGTTTGCCAAACGAACTTGTGGAACACTCTGTTCGGTCGCAGAACCAAAGAGGTTGTTGGTTTCTTCATCGAAGAAGGGGTAGCTGAGAACCTCGGTGTGGCCAGTAGCGGCCAAGGTGTTGGAGACTCGGCGTCGCACGTCTTGGGCGACGGTATAACCGCGTCCGGGAGGCGCCACAGGAAGAACTGCTGGAATCAGGTGGTATCCGACAATGCGGGCCACTTCTTCAGCAAGGGTCCACTTGTCTGTGAGGTCGGGGCGCCAGGTAGGTGGCGTGACAGAGAAACCAGTGCCTACCTTGACGACAGCACACCCGATTTCAGTCAGCGAGGACTCAATCTGCGCGTCTGTGTATTCCAAACCAATCAGGTTGGTGACGAACCCAGTAGGTAGTTCTATGGCGACCGGAGCGATGAAGTGGTTGAAGTAGGAGCCTTCATCCACAATCTCGCCACCAGCAAGTTCAACTAAGAGCTGAGCCACGCGGCCTGCTGCAACGGCAGCAACCTCTGGGTCAACACCACGCTCAAAGCGCTTGGAGGCTTCAGAGTGCAGCTTGTGACGACGCACAGAACGAGCAATCGAAACTGGATCGAAGTTAGCTGCCTCGATGAGCACATTTTTTGTCTCGTTAGAGATTTCTGTGTTTGCTCCACCCATCACACCGGCAAGGCCAACAGCTTTGCCGCCTGAGGTGATCAGTAAGTCTTCAACATCGAGAGTGCGCTCAGCCTCATCAAGGGTGACAATCTTCTCGCCCGTGGTGGCGCGACGAACAACGATGTCCCCAGAGAGCTTGTCCAGGTCATATGCATGGTTGGGCTGACCCAGTTCGATCATGACGTAGTTCGAGATATCAACAGGCAGAGAGATGGAACGGATTCCTGCAAGCTTCAGACGAGAGACCATCCAGGAAGGGGACGGTGCTGTCGCGTCTATTCCGCGAACAATGCGGGTTGCAAAGACATTAGAGCCCACACGACCACGGATAGGAGCCTGGTCATCAACCGATACAGGGAATTCTTTACCGAAACTCTTTACCTCGGTAACTCCGTGTGCCGAGATAACCTCAGTCGCGGGGTCACGGAACGCGGCACCAGTTGAGTGTGCATACTCTCGTGCAACACCACGAATGGAGAACGCGTATCCACGGTCTGGAGTGACATTGATTTCAATAGCAGATTCAGACAGGCCCAACAGCTCGAGAGCGTCGGTTCCAACCTCGGGATCAAGTCCCATTTCTGCTAAACGGATAATGCCATCGTGGCCTTCGCCCAGGCCCAGCTCCTTGGCCGAGGCCATCATGCCGTCAGAAACGTGGCCGTAGGTCTTTCGTGCGGCGATAGGGAACGGGCCAGGCAGAACAGCACCGGGCAGGGTAACAACAACCTTGTCACCGACAAAGAAGTTTCCTGCACCACAGACGATGCCGTGGATGGCGTCGCCGCCGTCGGCAGCGACCTGACCATCTGGAGCGACACGAACCTGGCACCAGCGAATTGTTTTGCCGTTGTTTTGCTCTTCTGGAGTGAATTCGAGAACTTCACCGACCACGATGGGACCAGAAATGTCTCCGCCGTGGATGTCTTCTTCTTCAAAGCCAACCTTGACCAGGTCCGCTTGAACCTGTTCCGGGGTGATGTCAGAGGCGAGGTCGACGTATTCGCCGAGCCAACTCAATGGGACGCGCATCAGACCACCATTCCAAACTGCTGGCTGAAGCGAACATCGCCTTCGACCATGTCGTGCATGTCGCTGACGTCGTTACGGAACATCAGCGTGCGCTCTACGCCGACACCGAATGCGAAACCGGAATACACCTCAGGATCTATTCCTGCTGAACGCAAAACATTGGGGTTCACCATGCCGCAACCACCCCACTCAATCCAACGTGCACCACCAGCGAATGTAGGGTGCCAGACATCGAGCTCTGCGGAAGGCTCAGTAAAAGGGAAATAGTTGGGTCGCAGGCGAATCTTTGCACCTTCACCGAACATGATGCGTGCAGCGTGCTCGAGTGTTCCACGCAGGTGCGCCATGGTCAGGCCCTTGTCCACGGCAAGGCCTTCGACCTGAGTGAAAACAGGGGTGTGAGTGGCATCGAGTTCATCGGTGCGATACACACGACCAGGAGCCAACACATAGATAGGAACTTCGCGCTCCAGCATGGAACGCACCTGAACTGGTGAGGTATGGGTACGCAGGACCAGGTGAGAATCAACGGGCTCCACGAAGAACGTGTCCTGCATGGCGCGTGCGGGGTGATCAGCGTCGAAGTTCAGGGCGTCAAAGTTGAACCATTCGCCTTCGAGCTCTGGTCCTTCTGCAATTTCCCAGCCCATACCGACAAATGCATCACAGATGCTTTCCTGCAACAACATGAGCGGGTGGCGTCCGCCTGCACTCCAGCGTGAGGCAGCAGCAGTGACATCTACCTTCTCCGCAGCGAGCTGAGCAGTCTGCTCCTCGCGCACGATGGCTTCTTCACGGGCAGCAAATGCCTGGTTAACTTCTGCCTTCGCCTGCCCAACGAGCTTGCCTGCGGCAGCTTTCTGGTCCCCTGGAACATCCTTCATCAGGGCATTCAGCTGGGCGAGAGTCGAGGACTCCCCCACATGGGCTGTGCGGACTGCCTTTAGCGCTGCGGAATCGACGGCTGCAGCGATAGCTGCAAGCGCGTCAGTAACCGCAGCCGTAACGGCTGCTTCGGTGATTTCAGTAGGTGCAGACACAGTTCTCAATTTTATGTCGGGAGTGGGCCGAAGCCGACTCGACAGGCTAAGCCTTGTTGTGAGCGAACGCGCTCTCGTAGATGAGCACAGCAGCAGCTGTGGCCAAATTCATGGATTCAGCATCACCGTAAATGGGCACGGTGATGGCCTTTTCTGCCATCGCAAAGTGTTCATCAGTCAACCCGCGAGCTTCATTACCAAACAACCACGCTGTGGGGGCATCGAGCACGCCATTGCTGCGCGCGAGAACAAGATCTTCTCCCTTGACATCCGCAGCGAGGAGTTGAAGCCCTGCTTCCCGGACATAGGGAAGCACGTTCTCCAGTTCCACATCTACCGTGATGGGCAAATGGAATAAGGAACCCGTAGTCGAGCGCACAACCTTGGGGTTGTAAAGATCAACTGAGCGACCAGTCAAGATGACCGCATCTGCCCCGGCAGCATCTGCCACACGAATGATGGTTCCCAAGTTGCCGGGGTCACGCACCTCTTCGAGAATGATGACTAGCTTGGGGTCTTCCGCGAAGATTTCCTTCAGCGCTGTGGGGAACTGGTGCACAACCGCGATGAATCCTTGAGGAGTGACTGTGTCCGCCATAGCGGCGAGGACTTCTTCAGAAACGAACTCGACATCTACCCCAGCATCAACAGCAGTTGCTGCGATGTCTTGGTAGCGCTCAAGCGCGGTAGGCGTGGCATAGAGCTCCACAATGAGTTGTGGACGGTATGCCAATGCCTCTGAGACGGCTTGCGGGCCTTCCAAGAGGAAGAGCCCGGTCTCGGACCGGGCTCCCCTCGTG
This sequence comes from Actinomycetota bacterium, assembly GCA_041178865.1. Lineage (GTDB taxonomy): Bacteria > Actinomycetota > Actinomycetes > Actinomycetales > Microbacteriaceae > Aurantimicrobium. Next base: position 10,767 of record JBEGUL010000044.1, read on the forward strand.
GCTAGCTTCGCAACCGCCTTCACGCGAGGAGCGCGAGGGTTGTCGAGCATGATGTTCCTTAGGCCTTGACCTTGGGTGCAGAAGTGTCTGCAGGAAGTGCCTTGCGTGCAGCTTCAACCAACTTGGTGAAGGTTGCAGGATCGGTTACAGCGATCTCAGCAAGCATGCGACGGTCAACCTGGATGTCAGCCAGAGCGAGGCCCTGAATGAAACGGTTGTAGGTCAGGCCGTTTGCACGGCTTGCTGCGTTGATGCGCTGGATCCAGAGGCGACGGAAGTCACCCTTGCGGGCACGACGGTCGCGGTAGCTGTAAACCAGCGAGTGGATGACCTGCTCTTTTGCCTTGCGGTACAGGCGTGAACGCTGACCGCGGTAACCCTTAGCGCGCTCGAGGATGACGCGACGCTTCTTGTGAGCGTTAACGGCTCTTTTTACTCTTGCCATTTTCTTATCCTTTTAGTATTCGCTAAGTCTGATTACAGACCGAGAAGCTTCTTGATGACCTTGGAGTCAGCTGGAGACAGGATCTGGTCCTGGTTCAGGCTGCGCTTGCGCTTGCCCGACTTGACTTCGAGGTTGTGACGCATGCCGGCCTGCTGCTTCTTGAGCTTGCCGGTACCGGTTACCTTGAAGCGCTTCTTGGACCCGGAGTGGGTCTTCATCTTTGGCATTGGATCTCCTTGGGGTTTCACATTCCCTGGTGAGGGAAGGCGGGGCTTTTAGTCGTCGAGCTCGTCTGAGACCGACTTGGTGGACTTCTTGGGTGCAGCTGCTTTCGCAGCTGTGGTCTTGGGGGCTGCCTTGGCAGGCTTTTCAGCAATGACTTCTGCTTCAACAACCTGAACAGCGTTTGCCTTGTCATCTTCGACAGCAAGAACGGATTCGCCAGACTTGGCTTCCTTCTTGTCGCCACGCTTGTTGGCATCACGCTTGGCGTTCTGCTCAGCCTTGGCTTCGGACTTGCTCTTGAGGGGACCAATGATCATGACCATGTTGCGGCCATCAATGGTGGGGCTGGACTCGATGGTGCCAAATTCTGCAACTTCTTCAGCGAACTTCTGAAGCAAGCGAACACCCTGCTCGGGACGTGACTGCTCACGGCCACGGAAAAGGATCATCGCCTTGACTTTGTCACCATCGTTGAGGAAGCCAATAGCGCGCTTCTTTTTGGTTTCGTAGTCGTGAACATCGATCTTCAGACGGAAACGGACCTCTTTGAGGATGGTGTTGGCCTGGTTGCGACGAGCTTCCTTGAGCTTCTGCGCAGCTTCGTACTTGAACTTTCCGTAGTCCATGATCTTTGCTACCGGCGGCTTGGCTTCGGGAGCAACCTCAACGAGATCGAGGTCAGCCTCCTGTGCAAGTCGAAGGGCAACATCGATCGCCACGACACCTACCTGCTCGCCGTTGGGACCAACGAGACGAACTTCAGGGACGCGGATACGGTCGTTTGTACGTGGATCGCTAATGCGGTGCTCCTTGTTATTTCTCTGAAACCCTTGCGGGGAGAAAGAGGAGTCTTACGCGCAACACAGATATACATCCGTGTTCAACACGACACAAGGTAAACCTTGCGGCACCCTACCTACCTGCCCAGTGAACTGAACCGGCGGAGTGCAAGAACCCAGTAACCTGATGTTGCGGGTTACGGGTGGGAGATAACTCCTCTTTCAATTTCTTGGCATGAGCTAAGAAACCTGCATCAGCCTAGCAGAGGAATACATTGTGAGCGAAAGCGACCAGAACGAAGCAGTCCAAAAAGCCGTCATGGACATTGCCGAAGTGCCTGCCATCGAGGTCATTGTTGAGGTTGCTGTGAACCTGATGAGTGCCGCTGCGATCAAGTGCGGCCTGGCAGAAGGCCCCGATGCTGCATCATTGACTGATCTGGATGAAGCACGCAAACTCATCAACGCACTTGCTGGCCTGATTACCGCTGCAGCGCCAGACATTAGTGATTCTCACGCACGTCCCCTGCGCGATGGCCTGCGTTCGCTTCAGCTCGCGTTCCGCGAAGCCTCCCCCATTCCCGATGAAATTGGCAAGGGTCCTGGTGAAAAGTGGACGGGTCCCGTTAACTAATAAACCGACTAGCTCGCTAGTTGGCCAATCAGGCCAAGTAACCGCTGCATAAAGAGCTGGTGTGCCGCTTCCTGAACCGAATCTCCACCACGCATGATGGCTTCCTGAAGCGCAGCTTCATAGGTATTCATGAGCACATTGGCCAGTTCAACCGAATCAAGTGCTGGCGCAAGGCCCACCGCATCGAAAGCGGCCGTGATGATGTTGCCGAATTCGTGATCAGCAGCGCGCTTTTGTTCCAGATACAGCTTGCCGACTTCAGGATCACGCATTGCGAGCAAACGAAGTTCTGATTGGAACAAGAACCACAGCCGGTTCTCTCCCTGTTGCTCCAAGAAGCTGGCAACAATGGGTCCAAGTTCCTTGGCTGTGAGTTTTTCACCTGCACTGTGCAGCAATGTAGGGAGAATCACATCAATATTTGCCACGCTGCCTCTGAGCAGAGCGAGCCGTTCATTGTTGCCTCGTTCGGCGAGCGCGAGGAAGAGTTCTTCCTTCGTGTCGAAATTGGAGTAAAAAGCTCCGCGGGTGAAATCTGCACGTTCGGCAATCATTTCGACGGTGGCGGCATGGATTCCGACTTCAGAAAAGACCTCAAAGGCCGCATCCATCAAGCGTTCGCGCGTTTTGTGGCGGCGTGCTGACTCTGCGGGTTTTGTTTCTGCGTCGGTTGTCATGGACATCCAGATAAGGATACACTGATGTATCGGATACACCGGTGTATCGAAACGTGTTTTATTCCCGCGACGCCGGTTGATCTCCGGCTGTCGCTCACACCAAGGACAGCTATGTCATCACTGCTTTACTCCCTCGGCCACTGGGCTTTCCGTGCTCGACGACTCGTCCTCATCGGATGGCTCATTGTTCTCGTGGCCATCGGCGGATCCGCAGCCGTCTTTAGCAAAGGCCTCGACAACGGCATCAGTATCCCTGGCACCGAATCTCAAGCAGCACTGGATTCCCTCTCCACCACCTTCCCTCAAGTCAGTGGAGCCTCTGCCCAGATCATTGTGGTGGCAGCCGACGGTCAGCTGATCACTGACCCCACTTACAAAGACACTCTCAACACAGTTGCAGATGAGATGACACAACTTCCTCAGATTGAGAACGTCACCTCTCCGTTCAACGAGAGAATCAACGGCGCCATTAGCGAAAACAATAAAGCTGGCCTGCTCAGCGTTCAGTTCAACGGCGCGACGTCCACCATCACCCCTGAATCCCTTGCTGAGCTAGAAGCCGCAACAGAACAACTCAGTACAGATCTTCCTGCTGGATCAACAGTGTCTTTGGGTGGACAGATTTATAGCCAGAGCATGCCCACCATTACTCCAACTGAGTTGATTGGTGTGGGAGTGGCCTTGGTTGTCCTCATCATTACTTTTGGCTCATTCTTGGCCGCTGGAATGCCCCTCCTCACTGCACTCTTGGGCGTGGGCATCTCTATTGCGCTGATCTTTGTCGCCACCGCGTTTGCCAAGGTCACCTCAACAACGCCCATGCTGGCCCTGATGCTGGGCCTGGCAGTGGGTATTGACTACGCCCTCTTCATCATTTCTCGCCACCAGGACGAACTCCGCAAGGGAGACACTCCCGAAGAAGCAGCTGCTCGTGCCACAGGCACGGCTGGTTCTGCCGTGATTTTTGCCGGTCTCACCGTGATGATTGCGCTCCTCGGCCTGGGTATTGCAGGAATTCCCTTCCTCACCACGATGGGCGTTGCAGCCGCGGTCGGCGTGGGTATTGCCGTCATCATCTCCATCACCCTGATTCCAGCACTCTTAGGCTTTGCCGGCGAGCGCTTGCGCCCGAAGCCCAAGAAGACAAAGAAAGCAGAGGCTGCATCCCACAAGCCCAACCGCTTCTTCCTGGGCTGGGTTAAAGCTGTAACCCGCTTCCCCATCGTCACGATTCTGGCGGTGACCGCCGTGATCACCATCGTGGCTCTTCCTGCGCTGAATTTGCGCCTGGCGTTGCCCGATGCAGGAAGCAACTCACTCGAGGACCGGTCTCGCGTGACCTATGACCTGGTTGCTGAAAACTTCGGCGAAGGGTTCAATGGCCCCTTGCTTGTAACCGGCACCATCGTCACCAGCACAGACCCCCTCGGGCTCATGGATGACCTCAAGGCTGAACTCGAGCAGATTCCAGGCGTTGCAGCTGTCCCTCTCGCCACCCCCAACATGACTGCTGACACAGGAATCATTCAAGTCATTCCTGAAGGAGCGCCTGATTCACCCGAAACGAAGGCTCTCGTGGAGGCCATTCGTGACAAACATGACTATTTCCTGAACAAGTACGGCGTTGATCTCTCTGTCACGGGCTTCACTGCCAGTGGTATTGATATCTCCACACTGCTCGGAAATGCACTGTTGCCCTTTGGAATTGTGGTCGTCGGACTTTCACTCATTCTGCTGACCATGGTGTTTAGATCCATCTGGGTTCCCATCAAAGCTGCTGTGGGATATCTCTTTAGTGTGGTGGCCGCCTTCGGTGTGGTCACTCTGGTTCTGCAAGAAGGTGTGGGAGCAGAGTTCTTCCACGTCGACAAACCAGGCCCTGTGATTAGCTTCATGCCCATCCTGGTGATGGGAATTCTCTTTGGTTTGGCCATGGACTACGAAGTATTCCTGGTGGCTCGAATGCGTGAGGACTATGTCCACTCAGGCAAGGCACGCAAGTCCATCGTGACCGGCTTCGTTGGCTCTGCCAAGGTTGTGACTGCTGCAGCCGTGATTATGTTTGCCGTCTTTGCTGCCTTCGTGCCTGAAGGTGACGGAAGCTTGAAAGCTATCGCTCTGGCTCTTGCTGTGGGTATTTTCGTTGATGCCTTCATTGTGCGCATGACCTTTGTTCCTGCCGTTCTTCAGCTTTTAGGCGATAAGGCCTGGTACATGCCCAAGTGGCTCGACCGGGTGCTCCCCCACTTTGATGTGGAGGGCGAAGGTGTTCAGCACGAGCTTGAACTTGCTGACTGGCCAGCCCAGAAGAATGTCATTGCTGCCGCTGAAGGGTTAAGCCTAAAGAATGCTGAAGGCACTCGCTCCTACTTCAAGAACCTCAGCTTCAATGTTCCTATCGGAACTACGTTGTTTGTCACCGGAAGCGACAAGATTGCCACCTCTGCCCTTCTCCTGACGTTGAGTGGACGACTTGATCCAGATGCCGGCAAGCTCAAGGTTGCCGACATGGTGCTTCCGGTGCGCTCCGGGGCTGTGCGATCACGCGTTGCCTTGATTGACGTCTCTGAGCATGCAAACCGCAACACTGTGGGAGCAATTGATGATGCAGCATCTGAGAAGCCACAAGTGATCATCTTGGACAACATTGACTTCCTCTCCTCAGAGAGTGAAAGATACGCGGTTGCAGATGCTCTGAACGCTGCCCGCGAAGTAGCCACCAAGGCTGGACGCACTCTCACTGTCTTCGTGGGAACTACCAACGATATGCCGGTGGAGACCTGGGGTAACTACCTCAGCGCCCGTGTCGATTCGATGGTCCTTGACCTCGACAATGTGTCTACTTCGAGCAAGAAAGTGCAGGCATAACCATGGCATCACTCATCACCCGCCTGTCGAAGAACTCTGCCAAGACTGAGGGTAAACCCAAGCTAATTTCCATCATTGGCTTGATCTTTGTCCCACTGATTGTGGTGGGCACATTGATGTGGGGGCTGTGGAACCCCACAGATCGCCTAGAAACGGTGACCGCTGCCATCGTCAACAATGATGAGCCCGTCACCATCAATGGCCAGCTCACCCCCTTGGGTCGACTCCTCACCGCCGGCTTAGTAGAAGGTGGAGATGGAGCCACCAACTACAACTGGGTCATCACCAACGAAGAAGGCGCCAAACAAGGACTCGAAAACGGCGACTATGTCGCTGTGGTGACCATCCCAGAAAACTTCTCTGAGGTCGCAACATCCTCCTTCAGTGATGCGTCAAACCCTGAGCAAGCCATCATAGATGTCACCTCGAGTGATAAGACTCGCCTGGTTGATGACGCTCTGACTACTGCGATCACCTCAACAGCAGTGACGTTGTTGAATCAGCAACTCAGTGCCAGTTATATCGAGAATGTTCTCATTGGCTTCAGCACGCTGAGCGAAAGCCTCGGTGAAGCTGCTACCGGTGCCCGTGAACTCAGTAACGGAATTGCAAGCCTTGCTGATGGTGTAACCCAGCTCTCGACAGGTGCAACCCAGTTCTCGAATGGCATGTGGACTTTGCAAGCCCAAGCAGCGGCCATTCCGGGCAGCGCCCAGCAAATTGCTGATGGCCTTGCAGGGCTGTCTGCAACCTGTTCACAGGTTGTCGTTGCCCCAGCCCAGGCACAGTTCTGTGGTGGCCTAGCTGGCCTGACTGCAGGAACCTCTGGTCTTGCGGGGGGCCTGTCTTCTCTCAGCGGAGGTATCACTGAGCTAGCCGCAGGAAGCTCTGGTATTGCAACCGGTGTTGAAGGGATTGCCTCAGGAACCACTGCAGTTGCGGGCGGTTCAGCAGACTTAGCCAACGGCCTCGATACTGCCGTGGCAAACATTCCTGTGTATTCCGAAGCAGAGTCGAAGAAGCTCTCTGAAGTTGTCACCGCACCCGTTGCCCTCAAAGACGCAGGAACGTTGACCTTCGGTGCGAACAGCACTCCGCTCTATGTCGTTCTTTCGCTCTGGATTGGTGCATTGGCAATCTTTGTTGGCCTGCGCACACTCCCTCAGCGCCTCCTGGAGTCGACGAGGTCTTCACTGTCCTTGGCTACACGTTCGTTTGTGATCCCTGCGGTAGTGGGAATTATTCAGGGCCTTTCCGTTGCCACGGTCATTGCTGTGGCAAACGGCTATGACCTTGTCGAATGGGCAAGCGTGGCATCCATTGCCGCCTTGATCGGTATCGCCTTCACCGCAACCAACCAAGCACTCAATGCCATCCTTGGTGGCTTTGGTCGCATGGTCTCGCTGGCTGTGGGAATTTTGATTCTTGTTACTGGTGTCATCTCGACAGTTCCGAAGCTTTTGGACACCATTCTGGGATTCACCCCGGCAAATGATGCCGTAACTGCTTTGCAAGCTGTCATCAACTCAGGAAACGTTTCTGGCTTTGCCTCAGCTGTCACGGCACTGGTGCTGTGGAGCTTGGGCGGCGTGCTGTTCACAGCACTGGCCATCTCGCGTAAGCGTCACGTCTCCATCACCACTCTCAGCAAAGAAACCCAGCCCGTTTAGGGCTGGGTTTCAGCTGAAGCACTGCAGCCTAGATAGCGGGAACGAGCTGTAAACGCATCGAATCAACTCGCTGCGAGAAGATTTCCTGCTGTGCCCATTTGTTGGACAACGAACGAACGACGCGCTCTACTTCGTTCTGTTCCAGGCTTGGCGGAAGAACAACTTGAACGACGAGTTCTTCGTCGCGTCCTCGGGCATCTGGATCACCTGAGGTCATGCGGATTGCTTTAACAAAGGGTTCGTCTGTAATGGACTCATCAAAGACAGCCTGAAGCATGGGGTCAATCTGGTTGGGAACCCAGGGGGTTCCCTTCGCAATAGCTTCAACTGTGGGACGACGAAGAACAATCTCCGTTGAGCTTTGTGGGTCAATCACAATCCACTGCGCACCGTCAGCGGCAGCTGCGAGCGCAGCACGACGTGCTTCAACAGGAACGGGACGGGCCTCCGGCTTCCACTTCTGCATGGCCTCCACGGAAGTGAAAATGGGCAGTACCTTCTGGCCGCCGGGGCCAGCAACGGTGACTATGGCCAACTCTTGGGTCTTATCTACAACCAGACCTGCATCATTCACACCCACGTCTCCTGCTTCTGCGAGCAGGGGAACCAGGAAGCGAGAGATGCGAATGGCATCCACCACGTTCATGTGGCGACCAGCGCGCTCCTCAGAATCCATAGGAAGTGCATGGAACGTGTCGAGAGCAACCTTGAGGTGCTCAGGAGTAGTTCCGTCATCACTGGCGAAAGGGTTTTCTTCGAACTCGCGTCCCTCCCAGGACTGACCAGCAGAATCGGCCTGGTCGGAAGAGCCAAACATGTGACCGTCGTGAGAGTGAGACATGATGAGTCCTAGTTGTAGGCGACCGCGATGGCCTGTTCCAGCGTGAACTTCTGAGCATAGAGTGCCTTGCCCACAATGGCACCCTCAACACCGATGGGAACCAATGAACGCAATGCCACAAGGTCATCAAGGCTGGCAATGCCCCCGGATGCCACGACGGGCTTTCCGGTCTTCTCGGTAATTGCTGTCAAGAGTTCCAGGTTGGGACCATTGAGCATGCCATCACGTGTGACATCGGTGACGACATAACGCGAGCAGCCAGCATCTTCCAGACGGGCGAGGACATCCCAGAGGTTTCCGCCTTCTTCAGTCCAGCCTCGTGCAGCCAAGGTCTCCCCACGCACGTCCAAGCCCACGGCTATCTTGTCGCCAAAACGCTCAATAGCTGAGGCTGCCCAATCAGGGTTTTCCAGAGCAGCAGTTCCCAAATTCACACGTGTTGCACCGCTTTCCAGCGCATTCTCAAGAGAAGCGTCATCACGAATACCACCAGAGAGCTCGATTTTGACACCTGGAACTTCGACGATCACGCGGCGCAGCAGGGCGCGGTTCTCACCGCGACCAAAGGCTGCGTCGAGATCGACCAAGTGAATCCATTCAGCTCCCTGGCGCGCCCAGTCCGCTGCAGCATCTACAGGGTCACCGAAGTCCGTCTCAGTGCCGAGAGCCCCCTGGGTGAGGCGCACAGCCTTGCCCTCCGCTACGTCAACAGCGGGCAGTAACTCAAGGATGGGCGCAGTCATGAGGGGTTCCTTTGTGTATCGAACTTAGAGAGTCTCGAGCCAGTTGCGGAGCAGCTGAATACCTGCTTCGCCCGACTTTTCGGGGTGGAACTGAGTAGCAACCAGAGGGCCGTTCTCCACAGCGGCAACAAAGCGCTGACCATGTTCTGCCCAGGTCACTGAAGGCTTGGGGAACGGAGGAATGACATCTAGGTTCCACTCGGTCACGCCATAGGAGTGCACGAAGTAGAAGCGTTCATTCTCGATGCCCTTGAACAGCTTCGAGTTCTCGCCGACCTCAACCGTGTTCCAGCCCATGTGCGGAAGGACAGGTGCATCGAGCTTGTGCACGGTTTCGTCCCACTCGCCCAAACCAGGAGTATCCACGCCGCCTTCGAGTCCGTTGGCAAACATGATCTGCATGCCCACACAAATACCCATCACAGGGCGTCCGCCGGCAAGGCGGCGCTCAATGATCTCACCACCATCGACAGCATTCAGTGCTTCCATCACGGCAGCAAATGCACCCACGCCAGGAACCAACAAGCCGTCAGCTTCAGCGCACTTTGTTTTGTCGCGCGTCAGTTCGACCTTCGCTCCTGCGAGCTCAACCGCTTTGATGGCGGAGTGGATGTTCCCGGTGCCGTAGTCGAAAACAACGACGGACTTTTGGGTCACAGAGCACCCTTAGTGCTGGGGATTCCCTGCACGAGAGGATCAATAGCCTTAGCTTGGCGGAATGCACGAGCAAACGCCTTGAATTCAGCCTCAGCAATGTGGTGAGGGTCGCGACCGTTCAACACCGTGATGTGGGTAGTGAGACCCGCATTAAAAGTGATTGCTTCGAAGACGTGGCGAACCATGGACCCGGTGAAGTGACCACCAATGAGGTGGAATTCAAAACCTGCAGGTTCACCTGTGTGAACCAGGAATGGACGACCTGAAATGTCCACAACAGCCTGAACCAGTGCCTCATCGAGAGGAACAAGTGCGTCACCGAAGCGGGAAATACCCGTTTTGTCACCGAGTGCTTCGCGAATAGCGAGGCCTAAAGAAATACCGATGTCTTCAACCGTGTGGTGAACATCAATGTGGATATCACCAGAAGCCTTGACGGTGAGGTCAGACAGTGAGTGCTTGGCAAACGCGGTCAGCATGTGGTCGAAGAACGGAACAGTCGTCTCGATGTTGCTCACACCCGTGCCATCAAGATTGATTGTGAGTTCAATGCTTGACTCGCTCGTGGTGCGAGAAATGCTCGCAATGCGCGGTGCTGTCGTCATAACACCAGTTTAGTAGGGCTTAGAGGGCACCATTGATCGAGCCATCGAGGCCTGCCAGAGCATTCAAGAACTCGGTTGTTTCCGCCTCAGTACCCGCGGTGACACGCAGGTGGTGAGGCATGCCGATGTCACGAATGATGATTCCCTGCGCAAGAAGCTTCTCAAAAATGTCGTGGGGGTCTCGCACACCGCCAAAGAGCACAAAATTTGCACTTGAGGGGTAGGGCTCATACCCGAGTGCTTCCAGTTCAGAAACAAGACGGTCACGCTGAGTACGGATGTCATCGACCATGGCCAACATGGCAGGAGTGTGAGCCAAGGCGCCTTCAGCTGCTGCTTGGGTCAACGCGGAGAGGTGATACGGCAAACGAACCAACCGCAGCGCATCCGCAACAGCAGGGTCTCCCGCCAGGTAGCCCACACGAGCTCCCGCAAAAGCAAAAGCTTTGCTCATGGTGCGAGAAACCACGAGCCGTGGACGTCCGGCTAACAAACTCAGTGCGGTGGGCTCACCTGCGGGAGCGAACTCGGCATATGCCTCATCGACAAAGACGATACCTTCTGTCGCGTCATAGGCAGCGGCGATGGTCTCGAGAGATACAGGAGTACCGGTGGGGTTATTGGGTGTGCAGAAGAACACGATGTCTGGCTTGTGCGCGGCAATTGCCGCAATCGCAGTTGCGGGTGAGATCTCAAACTCAGCATCACGCTGTGCAGGAATCCACTGTGTACCTGTTCCCGCCGCAATAATCGAGTGCATGGAATAGGTGGGCGGGAAGGCAAGAACCGAGCGCCCAGGGCCACCAAAGGCCTGCAGAAGCTGCTGAATAACCTCATTGGAGCCATTGGCTGCCCAGATGTTCTCAGCTTCCAACCCGTGGCCAAGATAGTCAGCAAGTGCAACACGGAGGTTGGTGAATTCACGGTCAGGGTAACGGTTGATACGTCCTAGGGCGGTGTGAATGCGTCCCATAATGTCCATCACGACCTGAGGAGGAACAGGGTGAGTGTTCTCGTTGACATTCAGCTCAACCCGAACGTGTTCTTGGGGAGCGCCATAGGGCTTCATTCCACGCAGGTCATCACGGATAGGGAGATCTTCAAAGCTGGTCACAGGACAAGTTTACGGGCGTGGCACAAACACAAATGCCGGCCCCCGAAGGGACCGGCAGTGTGAGGAAAGGAAAGAGAAGGTTTAGTACCCGGCAGGAATCGCGATCTTCTGACCAGCTTGTACTTCACCATGAATCTGGTTGAGCGAGACGATTTCGGCGACAACATCGCGAGGGTCAGCGTTGGGCGCGATTTCCTGCGCCAGCTGCCACAGGCTTTCGCCCTGCGCCATGGTGACGTAGGTGAAGTCGTTTGAAGCACCTTCTGCGACTGCTACTGCGCCACCGCTGTTGATTGCTGCAACAACTGCGCCAATAACGAGGGGCAGTGCAACGAGAGCAGTGAGGACTCGGCGTCCGCGCTTGGTGATGCGAAGACGGGTCTTGGGCTCTGCCGCGGGGAGAAAGTTTACGTAAGTCACGTTGTTAGTGTGACCAGAGCCACGGACATTCTCGATTGAGCTGCAAGGCTCATCGATGTAGTCGGGCTCAATGGGGCGGTGGATCGGTGCGGTGAATGCGAATACTGCGCTCATGAGATTCTCCTTTTCCTGATGTTTATCTCGAATCGGGCCCTCGGCCGGGAGAACCCGATTCGAAGATATGTTTCGAAGATATATTCGTATTTCTTCAATGTCAAGTAAATATTGAAGGTTGATTTGGATAAATACTGAAAAATCTTCGAATATGTGTTTGTTTTATTGACATTCTTCGAATACTCTTTCGGTATTGAGAAAAGTTCATCACGAGCCACGGACATTCACGTTTGTAAGGCTCGGGACTTACCCAACAGAAACGGATAAGCCATGACTGAGACACCAGCTGGCGAAAGCAAAAGACGCAAAGGACTGAGCGCGAAGCAACAGCTCATCCTTGATGTCATCACTGCCTACATTGATCAGAACAGCTACCCACCCTCCATGCAGGAGATTGGTGACGCTGTCGGTCTCTCTTCCTTGGCGAGTGTTACCTACCAACTTCAGCAGCTTGAACTCGGCGGTTACATTCGCCGCGACCCCAAGCTTCCCCGTGCACTTGAAGTTCTTGGCCAGGGCACTGCCGCTCGCACGTCAGCACCAGTAGCTGACAACGTCTTCCCCATGGGAGAGGCAGTACACGTTCCCCTCGTGGGACAGATTGCCGCCGGTGGCCCTATCACTGCAGAGCAGAACACCGAAGACACCATGGCCCTCCCCCGCCAGCTTGTTGGTCAGGGCGAACTCTTCATGCTCAAGGTCAAGGGTGAATCCATGATCGATGCCGCCATTTGCGATGGTGACTTCGTTGTCGTTCGCAGGCAGCAAACTGCAGAGAACGGTGACATTGTTGCAGCACTGCTGGATGATGAGGCAACCGTCAAGGTCTTCCGCCAGCGCGATGGTCACACGTGGCTATTGCCCCGCAACAGCAACTACGAACCCATCCTGGGCGACCACGCCACCATCATGGGCAAGGTCGTGACCGTCCTTCGTTCGGTCTAAACAACACAGACTAAAGGCCCCGCATGCTGAATACAGCGTGTGGGGCCTTTGACGTTGTCAGTTAATTTTCGAGCCTGCCAAGAACATCCAACACAGGCCCACTCTGATTGAACGCATACAGGTGAATACCTGGCGCTCCCCCGGCAATCAGTTCCTTTGCCAAGCTGGCAGCGTGCTCAACGCCGATCTCGCGCTGACCTTCAGCGGTGGGCTCAATCTCGAGTGCAATCTCCAGATCGTTGGGCATCTCTTCACCTGAAATCTCGATCATGCGGCGCAGACGGCCTGGACTGATCACGGGCATAATGCCTGGAATAATTGGCATAGTTAGACCAGCTTCTTGTGCTTTCTGTGCGAAAGACAGGTAGTCATCGGAGTGAAAGAACAGCTGTGTGATGGCCAGATTGGCACCAGCAGCTTCTTTAGCCAGAAGAACATCAATGTCTTGAGTCTTGGATCGCGACTGGGGGTGGCCGTTAGGGAATGCGGCAACACCAATACGAACAAACTCACGCTTTTGGCTCAGGCGGGTCGCACCGGCATGCCAACGGGGCTCTTCTTCAAAGACAAAAGGCTCACGCTCAGCCTGAACGCGATGAATGAGCTGAGCCAGCTCAGCCGCACTTCCCAGGTCTCCGAGGAAGTTCTCGCCCTCTTCTGTGCCCTCTGGTGCGTCTCCACGCAGCGCGAGGAATGAACGCACACCTGCGTCCAGAAAAGTCCTCACAAGCTCATTAGCGCCCTGATAGGACTCTGCAACACAGGTGAGGTGAGCCATGGGCTCAACATCAGTGTGAGCAAGGATGAATTTCACGCAGTCCAAGGTGGCATCGCGGGAAGACCCACCCGCGCCATAGGTGACCGAAATGAAGTCGGGGCCGGAGGCTGCCAATTCAAGAATCGTGCGGTGCAGAGCATCTTGGAGATCTGGATTCCGGGGTGGATATACCTCGAACGAGAACGGCACGCCAACGTTGAGCTCAGAAGAGCTAGTGGCAGGTGCGTTACTCATCGATATTCCTCGGGTCACAATTCGCATGAAGGATAAACAGGATTGTTATCCGCGAAGCGTGGGCCGGGCTCGGCAGTCGCTTACTCACCAGTGATGGCGATAAAGAAATATTAGCAGTGCTGTTTAGGCAGTGCGTTCTTCAGGCTCAGCAGTGACTGCAGAAGCCAAGCGAGGAACGATGGTGGGTGCAGCATTCTCGCTCACACACTCAGCAGTGATGATGACCTTGGAGATCTGATCTGTTGAGGGAACCTCGAACATAATCGGACCCAGTACGTTCTCCAGGATTGCACGCAGACCACGAGCACCGGTCTGGCGTAGGACAGCCAAGTCAGCAATCGCATCTAGAGCTGCGGGCTCAAACTCGAGCTCCACATTATCGAGAGCAAACATGCGCTGGTATTGCTTGACCAGGGCGTTCTTAGGCTCAGTGAGGATGTCAATGAGTGCACTGCGATCCAGTGGCGACACTGTTGCAATAACCGGCAGACGGCCAATGAACTCAGGAATCAAACCAAACTTGTGGAGGTCTTCGGGAAGTACCTCGGCAAAGAAGTCGCGTGCTTCGTCCTTGCTCTGCAAAGGAGCGCCGAAACCAATGCCGGTCTTGCCCGCACGGGACTGAATGATGTCCTCGAGGCCAGCGAAGGCACCGGCAACGATGAAGAGCACGTTGGTGGTGTCCAGCTGGATAAATTCTTGGTTGGGGTGCTTACGGCCACCCTGTGGGGGAACTGAAGCAATAGTTCCTTCGAGGATTTTGAGCAATGCCTGCTGAACACCTTCACCAGAAACGTCACGCGTAATCGACGGGTTCTCTGCCTTACGAGAGATCTTGTCGATTTCATCGATGTAGATGATGCCCTGTTCAGCGCGCTTAACGTCGAAGTCAGCTGACTGGAGAAGCTTCAGAAGAATGTTCTCAACGTCTTCACCGACATAGCCGGCTTCCGTCAGCGATGTTGCATCAGCAACAGCGAACGGAACATTCAAACGACGTGCAAGTGTTTGAGCGAGATAGGTCTTACCGCAACCGGTGGGACCAATGAGCAGAATGTTGCTCTTGGCAATCTCCACCTCGTTGGCCTTGTCCTCGGCGGTCTTGACACCCTCACCAGCGCGCACGCGCTTGTAGTGGTTATAGACAGCAACCGAGAGAGCCTTCTTGGCAGGCTCCTGGCCAATGACATATTCCTCAAGGAAAGCAAAGATTTCGCGGGGCTTGGGCAGATCGAAATCTGCGATGATGCCCTCTTCGTTGGCCTCGGCCAGACGCTCTTCAATGATCTCGTTGCAGAGTTCAACACACTCGTCACAGATGTAGACACCAGGGCCCGCAATGAGCTGAGCTACCTGCTTCTGGCTTTTGCCACAGAAGGAGCACTTGAGCAGGTCAGCGCTTTCGCCGATACGTGCCATGGTCAACTCCTTAGAACGTCTGTTTTATGAGACATTCGAGCCTAACCCGAACCACAGACCTTCCCGTTCACCTGTGGATTTGAACGTCGGCGTGCCGAAATGAAGAAAACCCCGACCGAAGCCGGGGTTTTCGTTGAATTTCTTGAAATTACGCGGTGATGACAGCGTTCTTACGCGAAGTCAGAACCTGGTCAATCAGGCCATACTCGAGTGCTTCAGCAGCCGAGAGGATCTTGTCGCGGTCGATGTCCTTGTTGACCTGCTCGATAGAGCGGTTGGAGTGCTTAGACAGGGTCTCTTCCAACCATTCACGCATGCGCATGATTTCCTTGGCCTGGATTTCGATATCCGAAGCCTGGCCACGTCCGCCATCGCCAGCTGAAGGCTGGTGAATGAGCACACGAGCGTTAGGCAAAGCCAAACGCTTACCAGGAGCACCCGCAGCCAACAGCACAGCTGCAGCAGAAGCTGCCTGGCCGAGGCAGACAGTCTGCACCTGGGGACGGATGTACTGCATGGTGTCGTAGATCGCGGTCATTGCGGTGAACGAGCCACCGGGAGAGTTGATGTACATCACGATGTCGCGATCAGGGTCCTGGCTTTCAAGAACCAGCAGCTGAGCCATGACGTCATCAGCAGATGCGTCGTCGACCTGTACGCCCAGGAAGATAATGCGGTCTTCGAACAGCTTGGCGTAAGGGTCCTGGCGCTTGTAACCGTAAGCGGTGCGCTCTTCGAAAGTAGGAAGAACGTAACGGCTCTCAAAGTTAGGAATAGTCATAATCAGTCCTCGTGTCTTTTCTGACGCTTACGCAGTCTTGGTTCCGCCGCCGCCGGCGACGTCACTTGCGGATGCACGAACGTGGTCAACGAAGCCATACTCGAGAGCTTCCTGAGCGGTGAACCAGCGGTCGCGGTCACCATCAGCGTTGATCTGCTCAACAGACTTTCCGGTCTGGTCAGCGGTGATCTTGGCTAGGCTCTGCTTCATCGAGTTGATGAGCGCTGCCTGGGTCTGAATGTCAGAAGCTGTTCCACCAAAACCACCGTGGGGCTGGTGAAGAAGAACACGAGCATTAGGGGTGATGTAACGCTTTCCCTTGGTGCCCGAAGTAAGAAGCAGCTGCCCCATGGAAGCAGCCATGCCGATGCCCACGGTCACGATGTCGTTCGGAACGAACTGCATGGTGTCGTAGATCGCCATACCAGCAGTAATCGAACCACCTGGAGAGTTGATGTAGAGGTAGATGTCCTTCTCGGCGTCTTCCGCAGCAAGCAGCAACATCTTCGCGCAAATCTCGTTGGCGTTGTCGTCACGCACGTCTGAACCCAACCAAATGATGCGGTCCTTCAGAAGACGCTCAAACACATTGTTCGGCATTACCATTTCGGCCATGTCAGCTCCATTTCAACAACCACGAGACATTTCTCTTGCGGTGTTTCGAATCTAGTGGAGCACAGACCCTCGACACGGCAGTGTTCGCCTCAGGCGGAGTGTGTTCGCCCACAGCGACGAATATGAAAAGTCGGGCTCCTAGAGACGTAAGGAGACCCGACTATTCAATGAGGCAATGGAGGCTTCAATCTCAGTAAACAAAAAGTGTCTGTGAAACAGCCCTGAAGAACATAGGTAACACCTGAGAACTACACTGAATGCATGACACCCATGCTCGCTGCTGCGCTCGCCGGTTTAGGTTTTGGACTCTCTCTCATCGTGGCAATTGGCGCCCAGAATGCCTACGTTCTGCGCCAAGGCCTGCGCAAAGAACACGTCTTTGTCATCGTGGCAATCTGCGCACTCTCGGATGCTGCCCTGATTGCCGTCGGTGTGGCTGGGCTGGGCGCGATCATTCAGCAGTTGGAGTGGCTACTTCTCCTCATTGAAGTCATCGGTGGCGTGTTCCTCTGCACCTATGGCGTGATGGCAGCCAAACGCGCTTGGAAGCCAGAGGTGCTCAACACCGACACAGGCGGTAAAGCTGTCAGCCTCAAAGTTGCGGCAGGAACAGCCCTCGCTCTCACCTACCTCAACCCCCACGTCTATCTGGACACCGTTCTACTCTTAGGTTCCGTTGCCGGAACCTATGAAGCGAACCGCTGGTGGTTCGCTGCCGGAGCTATGCTCGGCAGCGTGATCTGGTTCAGCACACTCGGCTTTGGAGCACGCCTACTCGACCCCGTATTCAAGAAACCCGCTGCCTGGCGAGTACTTGACGCCATCATTGCCGTGGTGATGTTTACCCTCGGCACGAGTTTGCTGGTCAGCTTTGTGCAGCATTTGATGTCAAGTTTCAACTAACTCGTTAAACATTGTTACCCC
>JBEGUL010000045.1:0-9170 GCA_041178865.1 Actinomycetota bacterium
ATCAATATCGGCATCGAAGTGACCACCTGGAGCTGACAATGAGAGATCACACCCGTGCTGCTCTGCCAACGTGGTCATATTGCCCACCACATCCTGGACAAGCCCGGCCACATTGGTGGGCTCAGGCTCCAGATTCACACTTCCGGCGTCATAGCGACTGATTTCAAGTAGGTCACCCAGCAGCTTTTCAAAGCGCAAGACCTGAGCATTAAGCAGTTCCGTGCTGCGCCTGGTCTTGGAGTCAAAGTTCTCGCGTTCTTGAAAAAGAACGTCACCGGCAAGCTTGATGGTGGTCAGCGGGGTTCGGAGTTCATGCGAGACGTCCGATACGAACCGTTGTTGCATCACCGACAAGTCTGCCAGCTCCGTGAGTTGGCGCTGCATGCTGCCTGCCATGTCGTTGAAGGACCTAGCGAGCGTCGCCACGACGTCTTCGCCTTTCTCAGGGATACGCACAGCCAAGTCACCTGCTGCCAGCCTCTGAGAGGTTTCTGCCGCGTTCTTGAGTGGGGAGACAACCATGCGGGAGACCACCCAGGCCACCCCGCCCACAAGAATCAACAGACCAAGCCCTGAGAACCACAGCACTTGCTGCACGAAGAGCAATGTTTGCTCCGATTGTTCAAAGTCATAGCCAATGAAGAGCTCATACAAACCAGCTCCTGGAATATCCAGCTGGGAACCCACAACGACGCCTGGAACAGTGACGCCGTCAATGGGTAGTTCAACTGATTGCCAGAACTGCTGATCTGCTGTGGTGACAACCTGATCCCTGAGCTCAGGGGTAATCACTCCGCCAGTAAGTTCAGGGCTGGAAAAGTTTTGCGGAGCCAATGCATTGGGTTCTTGATCAGGGACCCGATAGACCGCGACAAGCCCACTCGAGGATGCATCACGGATAGCCGTGCGAGCTGCATTCATGACCGACTGCATCGAGGCCTGGTCAGTGGCATCCGAAGAGTCAAAAATACGCTGAGCTGCCACCTGAGCTCGTTGAGATTCAGAAAGTACCTGGTTCAGTCGAGAAGCAAAGAGGTCATTGCTAATCGAGAACGACATGTAGAGACCGACCAGGATGATGGCCACTCCCGAAAGTGCCATTGACACCACAACAGTGCGGAACTGCAGGGACCTGCGCCACACGCGCGTCACGCGCGCTGGAAGCCCAAGAATGTCGAAGCGTCGAACCTTCATTGCGAAGTTAGATCACAGCTCCGGCACGGTAACCGATGCCGCGCACGGTCGTCACGATGGTGGGGTTATCCGCGTCAAACTCGACCTTGCTGCGCAGGCGCTGAACGTGCACGTTCACCAGGCGCGTGTCAGCCTTGTATTGGTAGCCCCAGACCTTCTCCAGCAGCATTTCGCGGGTAAAGACTTGTTGGGGCTTCGAAGCCAAAGCAACGAGTAGATCAAACTCTAGAGGGGTGAGGTTGATCGAAGATGTTCCGCGCTTGACCTCGTGACCATCCACATCGATGGAGAGATCGCCAATACGCAGGGTCTGCGATGTGGCCGCCGCAGGGGCCATCGAGCGCAGACGCGTCCGAATACGCGCTACCAGTTCACCTGGGTTGAACGGTTTGACCATGTAGTCATCAGCACCGGCTTCAAGTCCGGCAACAACGTCCGTTGCGTCACCTTTAGCAGTGAGCATGATGATGGGAACGCCAGATTCTTGGCGAATCTGACCACACACGTCAATGCCATCAAAGCCGGGGAGCATCAGGTCGAGCAGAACTAAGTCAGGCTTGTTCTCGCGGAATGCCGTAAGTGCTTCAGCGCCATCTGAGCAGAATGAAGGTGTGAAACCTTCTCCCTCAAGCACGATGCCGACCATCTCCGCTAACGCGGCGTCGTCATCGACTACGAGAATGCGTGCACTCATGCGTTAGAGCCTAGTCTTGCGAAGACTAGTAGCGGTAATGGTCAACCTTGTAGGGGCCTTCCACCGGCACGCCGATGTAGGCAGCCTGCTCAGAACTCAACGTCGTCATCTTCACGCCGAGAGCATCGAGGTGCAGGCGTGCCACCTTCTCATCCAAGTGCTTAGGAAGCACAAATACGCCAGTGGGGTAGTTCTCGCGGCGAACAAAAAGTTCCATTTGCGCAAGAACCTGGTTCGCAAACGAGTTACTCATCACGAAGGATGGGTGCCCCGTTGCATTGCCGAGGTTCATCAGACGGCCTTCCGAGAGCACCAAGATGCTGCGACCGTTGGGCATGCGCCATTCGTGCACCTGAGGCTTAATTTCGACCTTCTCAGTGCCTGCGAGGTTCTCGAGCGAGACCATATCAATCTCGTTGTCGAAGTGTCCCACGTTGGCCACGATGGCCTGGTGCTTCATTTCGAGCAGGTGCTCGAGACGAATGACGTCTTTGTTGCCGGTGGTGGTGACAAAGATGTCAACCTGGTCAACCACGTTCTCCAGAGTGTCGACCTGGTAGCCATCCATGGCAGCCTGCAGGGCACAAATGGGGTCAATCTCGCTGATAATCACGCGAGCACCCTGGCCACGAAGTGCTTCAGCAGAACCCTTACCCACGTCGCCATAGCCGGCAACAAAGGCAACCTTGCCGCCGATGAGAACATCGGTGGCACGGTTCAAACCATCTGGCAGTGAGTGGCGAATACCGTACTTGTTGTCGAACTTGCTCTTGGTGACGGAGTCATTGACGTTGATTGCCGGGAAGAGAAGTTCCTGCTTAGCAAAGAGTTCATAGAGGCGGTGAACACCCGTGGTGGTCTCTTCGGTCACACCGATGATCTCAGATGCGACAGTCTGCCAACGAGAGGGAGTCTCGGCAATGGTCTTGCGAAGGAGCTCAAGAATGACGCCGTATTCGTGGCTGTCTGTTGATGCGGTTGAAGGAACAGCACCTGCTAACTCAAATTCACGACCCTTGTGGACCAAGAGCGTGGCGTCGCCACCGTCATCGAGGATGAGGTTGGGGCCGATCCAGTCGGCACCGGCAGCAGCAGCTTCTGTGGACCAGTCGAAGATGCGCTCGGTGCACCACCAGTAGTCGTCGAGGGTTTCACCCTTCCACGCGAAAACAGGAGAACCAGCAGGTGCCTCCACGGTTCCGGTGGGACCAACCGCAATAGCAGCAGCAGCTTCGTCTTGGGTTGAGAAGATGTTGCAGCTTGCCCAACGAACCTGAGCGCCCAGGGCAACCAGTGTCTCAATGAGAACAGCGGTCTGCACGGTCATGTGCAGACTTCCGGTAATACGTGCACCCTTAAGAGGTTGCGTGGGTCCAAACTCTTCACGCAGGGCCATGAGCCCAGGCATTTCGTTCTCTGCCAGGCGGATCTGGTGACGACCGGCCTCAGCAAGGCTGAGGTCAGCGACCTTGTATTCCAGGCCAGTAACAGCGTCGAAAGTTGCGGTGGGAGTCAGCAAAGTCATGCCTCAAGTGTAGAGGCGGAAATGCCGCAGAAGAACGCTGAAAAAGACTACGCGCGGATCAGCGCGAGGACTTCGTCCCGGATGGCAGACATGGTCTGCTCATCCGCTGCTTCAACATTCAAGCGAAGGAGAGGCTCAGTATTGGAAGGTCGCACTGAGAACCACCAGAAGGCTTCGCCTTCTCCAGTGGTTCCAGTAATCGTCATGCCATCCATGGCATCTTCCGAACCGCGGGAAGCAAAAGCCTCGCGCACGCGCTGGGTCGCTACCTTGACGTCATTCACGGTGGAGTTGATCTCACCGCTGCTGGCATAAGGCATGAACTCTGCAGAGAAGCCAGAGAGGGACTTGGGCTGGTGGCCAAACTCTGCCAGCACATGCATTGCGGCCAGCATGCCATTATCGGCACCCCAAAAGTTACTGAAGTAATAGTGAGCCGAGTGCTCTCCGCCGAAGACAGCACCAGTGGCAGCCATCTGATCCTTGATCAGTGAGTGCCCCACACGGGTGCGGACAGGCGTAGCCCCCGCACCGATGATGGTCTCTTTCACAATGTTGGAGGAGATGAGGTTGTGAATGACATAGATTTCTTCACCGGGAGTTGCAGCCTTGGCGCGGGCAATCTCACGGAGGGCAACAATGGCTGAAACAGCAGAAGGAGTAACCGGAGCACCCTTCTCATCAATGACGAAGCAGCGGTCTGCGTCACCGTCGAAAGCGAGACCTAAGTCTGCTCCGTGCTCAACCACTGCTTTTTGCAGGTCGACCAAGTTCTTGGGCTCAAGCGGATTGGCCTCGTGGTTGGGGAAGTTGCCATCCAGTTCGAAATACATCGGAATGATTTCGATGGGCAATGCAGGAAGACCTGCTGCCGTTCCGAGAACGGCAGGCACGGTCATGCCACCCATGCCGTTACCGGCATCAACCACAACACGAATGGGCTTGATGCCAGAAAGGTCAACGAGTGAGCGGAGGTAGCTGGCATAGTCCGCCAGAACATCCACCTCGCGGTAGGAACCGGGAGTCGCAACTGTTTCGAGGCCGTTTTCGAGGTAGTCACACGCACGATCACGAATCGCAGCCAGGCCCGTGTCCAGGCTGATGCCCTGTGCGCCAGCACGCGAGAACTTGATTCCGTTATAGGCAGCAGGGTTGTGACTTGCCGTGAACATGGCAGCGGGTGCTTGCCACGATCCGGAAGCAAAGTACGTCTCATCCGTTGAGCAGAGCCCCAGGTTGACCACATTGGCACCCCGTGCCTGAGCACCGCGTGCAAAGGCAGCAGCAAAACCGGGAGAAGAGTCACGCATATCGTGACCAACAACAACTTCAGAACCTGCGCCATTGATCTCATCGATAAAGCCGGCTGCAAGTGCTTCGACCATCTCTTCGGTCAGCTGTTCCCCGACAAGACCACGAACGTCGTATGCCTTGACGATAGAACGCAGGCTTTCAACAGCTGAATTAGTCATTAGATAAGTCTAAATGGCTCATCTCGTTCCAGCCCTGAGGCGCAGTGAACCCGAGAGCATGTTTCCGGCACAAATCATGAGCTGCAGACTCTGGTTCTGGCGAGAGTGGCCCGATGACTGCCAACTTGTCGTCGTAATCATAGGTCAATGTGAAGGTGGCAGGCTGCTTACAGCGACCTTTGGTGCAGAACCTCAAGGAATATTACCCGTGATGCAAGCTGAGCGGACCGCCACCATAACGCATCATCACGTAAGGCTTGCCGTTGGAAGTCATGAGCGCTGTTAGCCCAATTCTGACTTCAGAAACATCCCGGAGTTCTTTCCATCGAGATATTTCTTCTGAAGGAATTCGCACTCTATTGGACTCTCGCGGCTCTAACTTAATTTCTTTAGACCAGACGACATTGTTCCCCTGATCAAAGACTTTAAGCGTCGTATTTCCTTGAACTCGAGAGTGGTTCATAACGACAATCTGGAATTCATCTAGCAAGTTCACATCGAGTAGTCGCCAAGAGGACCATTCGTCTCTCTGTGGGGGTGCTTTTTCCATAACCTTGTTGAGTGGCCACATAGCACCAAAGACTTTTCCTCGGTAAGACTCAATTGAATGCACGTACATGTAGTTTTCGTTTTCATCTCTAAACGAAACCCAAAATGGAGTGTTTGCTTCCACACCCAAGAGATTGGGGAGAGTTTTCATCTGTTTACGTATTATGCGAGGGGGCTTAAGGTCAACGTAAACCATTCCCTCCATAGGAATATCTTTACCAAGAATGTCTTCAATTCCCAGATATAGCTGCCCAAAAGGAGCGACTTCAAAGGACTTCTTGGCGATTTGTTTTCCCGAATGGTCATGTAACCAGACTGTTGCCGTTGCTGCTGTAAGCGAGTCAGGAAAAAAGAATGAATAGTAATTCTGAAGATGGATTTGACTCTTAAGACCTGAATCATTGATAAAGAAATGGGCAAACGCTCTTCGAGGAATAAAGCCTGCCCCAAGAACTCCTTCGTATGAAGACCGAATTAAAGGATTTTTTGCAAGCGTCGACATTATGCTCATGCTTTAACCCCTTGCAGAAGTCCCGAATCAGCAAAAAGAAGTTTGTGTAGTGACTCATTGGCCTCAATTCGCCGCTGACCACCCCATGTAGTGAAGTAATAGATAGGGGGCAAAGTGTGATCGCAAGCGATTGCACCTGTGTTGAGATTACGCGTCATCGAAATCGGGACCATGCCAGAATCACGAGACAAACCTATAATCATTCCCAGTCCACCGGCAGCAATGAATTGGTCAAGTTTTCCTAGCTTGTTCAGTGCTTCACGAACACTCAAAAAAGCCATGGTCCATGGCTTTACTTCAATTGTTCCAAGTCCGTATGAGTTACCACCCGCATCAACTATGGAATATTCCATGTTTCCGGCATCGTGATAGTCAAAGGTTGTTGACACATTCAAAAGGGCAAAAACTGTGTCGACTGACTCAGAAACGATTACCTTTGGGGCTTGAAGCAAAGTAGTTCGGGTCCGGTTAAATCTAGAATCATTCTGAGGCCCCATCTGGTATGCGAGACCAGTTATCACACCCTTTGGTTCCTGTCGAAATTCGATGAAGTCATCTGAAGAAGATACGTGAGCCATGAGTTCTGCCCGTGAAACATCAACCTTGTTCAATCCTCTAAAGCGAACAGGAACAACATGAGCTACGCCCAGCATACGTTTTTCGCGCTGGATGCCCATTGAATCTAGAACTTCGCGAGTGTCATGTTTAACCACGTGGCCTGTTTGCAGACTCCCCATGTACTTTGAACCGAGCACCTTTCCCTCTTCAGATAGGAATGTGAAGGTGATGTCCATTTCAGAAGCAAAGGGACCATTAGTCAAGCCATTGTTTACTGATACTGAAGTCCCATAACCGAGCTCCCCCATGATGGGAAAAATACACGGCCGATAAAACAGCGGATCAAAGTCTTTAACATCTAAATCTGGCATGAAAACTCTCCCTTGCTTCAACACAAGTGTACTCAAGGCGTGCCTGATATTTAGGCTCAGAGGGCCAGTAACATGTGAAATATGGATAGCGCATTTCCCACCACGGTCCCCAATCGGGGTTTGAGCCGTGATCGCCATGGGCGTGGAATGCGCGGGCCGGTTACCGGCCCGCATCTGCCTCAGCTTCGTGGGCGTTATGAAACTTTCATGCTCACCATTGCTCACACCGTGGACTACCTGCGCAGCATGTGGGCTGAAGAGTTGGCCGATGTCCACTTTGATGTAGCACCGACTCCCCCGCGCGTGGAGGTCAACGGAGTAGTGGAACGTTGGAAGGTGGACCACGAGCGCAGACGCATAGTGCTCTACCGTGTTCCTATTCAGCGCATGAGCAAACTCCACAAAGATGACCCTCTGCATCGTCAGATGATGATAGAAAGTGTTGTCTTTAGAGCAGTCGCTGAACTCTTGGGTAAAGACCCCTGGGATCTGGGTCCCGAAAGACTTCGTCCCTAAAGAACTCTTTAGCGGGGGTAAACAGTGATGCTGGAACCCAGCACGTTTGCTGGGTTCAATGCAATGGATGAACCAATACCGGTTGCGATGAACGTTAATCCACCCACAAGCCCCTGAGTTCCCTTGACTGAGTACTTCTTTCCCGCAAGCAAGGAAGACGTCACCATTTCTCCAGCTTTGACCTTGAGAGTGATGTCCTTTTGGCCTTGAGCGGATAGAACTACTTCTGCAGTTCTGTTGGCAGGGTTATAGAACGAGACAATCGGGTTGGTGCCCACAGGGATGGGAACCAAAATCTCATCGGTGAGGAAGGAGCTCGACGCCAACCACGTGAAGTCACCGCCCGCGATGCCAGCACCAGGAACAACAATGGTGGCTACAGCTTGCGGAGTTGGGGTTGGCGTCGCTGTCGGGCTAGCTGTCGGGGTAGAAGTAGAAGTGTCATGCTCTTCAACAGCAAACGGGTCCGTTGTTGCGTCCTGCACGGTGCGAACACCAGCAACGACGGGCTCTTGTGAGGTCACGATGACGGTGTAGGTGCCGTCAGAAACGCCGGCTAAGGGAAGCTGAGTGACTTTCTTAGCAGTCACGTTGGCAGTGAAATCAACTGTCTTTCCCTCAGTGGAGAGCAAAGTGATCTTGACTTCACTGTTCTTCTCACCAGGGACAAGAACGCGAATACCGGGCTCGAGGTCGCTTGTCGCATCACTGACTTCCGAACGGTCGTGATCGTGCTGACCTGCAACAAAGACACCTGTGATGATCTGCTGAGTGGCGAGGCCAGAGCCGGGAGAAACCCACTCAACACCAGAAGGCAGGAGGGTTCTGGTCACGGTTTGCTGCAAGTTCGCAAGAATCTGTCCGCCATTACTCAATACTCGAACTACGGGTGCCAATGCGTCTGGGGCATATCCAGCCAAAGAAACGATGCGCTGCTCACCAGGCTCGACGATGATGCCATCACCAGATACTGCTTCGATGTAACCCTGCTCGGTGAACACCTCCACAGTGACCGTTGCTGTCACATCTGTGGGGTTGGCCAAGGTCAGAAGTGTGGTGCGGCCAATCTCCGTTGAGCCACCCACCAACCAGATGTCGTTTGCTGGTTCCGTGCAGGCTGCTGTTGCAAGCCCGGACAGGGTTTCTGTTGCAGATAGCTGAACCTGATTACCTGCAAGTAAGGGGGCAAGCTCCGCAGAGGCTGCAGGAGGAACAGAGATGACCTTTGGTGCCGCATAGACAGCATCGTTGACGTTATCGAGGGCATCGAGCCAATTCTCATCAAAGGTCTTCTCGCTGGATACTTCCAGATATTCAGGCTGGGCTGCTGAGAAGAACGTGATGTCATCTGCTGACTGAGGTGCGACTTCTAATAAGGGACCTGGACACACGCGCTGCTGGATTGCAGGAACTGGAGCAATGCTCAACGCAGGCGCGGTTCCGACATATTCAGGAAGTGGAAGGGTGACCAGTGCCGCCAACCCGAGAGCCACAGCACCGGCAGTGACAATGCCGGTGACGCCTGTGGCGCCAGCTCGCAGGGCCTTAGTTGTTTTCGACATCTTGATCACCTGCCAGAGGATCGATTTCAGCCAGCTCGTCATCGTTTTCAATGAGGCCAGGAAGGTATCGCTTGGGGCGTGCATCAGGCATCACTGCACCGGTAGGAATAGCCAGCAGCAAGGTCAGGATGATGACTAGCGCTTGCACAGACGCAATCAAGATACGCCATGGTTCAATCGGCAAAGCCGATTGAAGTGGCGTCATCGCTGCAGCGTCA
>JBEGUL010000046.1:0-7515 GCA_041178865.1 Actinomycetota bacterium
TCGCGTTTCAGGCATAAATATAGTTTACTTGTAAACAATAATTTCTGTGGTTCATTCCACGCACTCACTTGACTGGGAAGAGCGATGAAAGCTTTGATTTATATTTCTTTGGCAATAAATATTGTGGTTCTTATTCCGATCCTTGTTTTGACTGCGCTGAAGTCCCCAATTGTCGACAGTGCGTGGGGAATTGCAACTGAATCACGTGGAATTCTGATGTCGATCTACTTCGCCATTTTGGTTGTGTCAGTCGCTCTTTTGTTTTACCCAGTTCCGGCTCTCGTGTTTGCACTGCTTCTTGTGCAGGTGATTTACAAGGTCACAACACCGTTCACGGTGGGTTCCATCAGTAATCCTGTGGTGATCAGCAACCTCTTCATTGCAGCGTTTTTTATCATCACGTTGATCACGCTCTACCCCACTGTGAAGGATCTGATTCTTCAGTCTAGATAGGTGCTCAAAACCAAGAAAAGCCCCAGATTTCTCTGGGGCTTTTTCTCTGCGGAAGATGGGGGATTCGAACCCCCGAGGGCGTTAACCCAACACGCTTTCCAAGCGTGCGCCATAGGCCACTAGGCGAATCCTCCTGGGGCCTGCTTACTTGCGTAAGAGGACAACTTGAATATTCTAACCGCTACTTATGGGTGCTGACGAACTCACGTGGAGAGCACGGGGGCTTGTGCTTTACACTTGTAACTGGCTCCTCGCGTGGCGCCACCCAGGCCAACTCCCCCAGGACGGAAACGTAGCAAGGGTAACCGGGCTCTGGCGGGTGCGCGAGGGGTCCTTTTTATTGCGCTCAGAGCATGTGTCTAAACACCTTGAGCCTGGTCTCGTTGTCTGTTCTGGCACGTACTATTGAACTGTGGCTACCGCACTGTATCGCCGTTACCGGCCTGAATCCTTCGCTGACGTTATTGGGCAGTCCCATGTCACCGATCCCCTGATGACGGCACTGCGCACTAACCGTGTGAACCACGCTTATCTCTTCAGTGGTCCACGTGGTTGTGGCAAGACAACCTCTGCCCGCATCTTGGCACGCTGCCTTAACTGTGCTGAAGGTCCTACCGACACTCCCTGCGGCGTTTGCCCCAGCTGTATTGAACTTTCTCGCGACGGCGGCGGATCCCTCGATGTCGTCGAAATCGACGCCGCCAGCCACAACGGTGTCGACGACGCACGTGATCTTCGTGAACGAGCTGTGTTTGCTCCTGCTCGTGATCGCTACAAGATTTTCATCTTGGATGAGGCTCACATGGTCACCCCGCAGGGCTTCAACGCTTTGCTCAAATTGGTAGAAGAACCTCCTGAGCACGTGAAGTTCATCTTCGCGACCACTGAACCTGAAAAGGTCATTGGCACCATTCGCTCACGCACCCACCACTACCCCTTCCGCCTCATTCCTCCAGCACAGATGCTCGAGTACTGCGAAAGCCTCTGCGTCTCAGAAAAGATCGCTGTTGAGCCTGGCGTGCTGGCACTCGTTGTTCGTGCAGGTGGCGGTTCTGCTCGTGACACCCTGTCTCTTCTCGACCAGCTCATTGCAGGTTCAGAGAACGATGCAGTGACCTATGAACGTGCAGTTTCTCTTCTGGGTTACACCCATAGCGCTCTGCTCGATGAAGCAGTGGATGCACTCGCCGCAGCAGATTCTTCAGCAGCTTTCGCTGCTGTTGACCGCGTGATTCAGACTGGCCAGGATCCTCGCCGTTTTGTGGAAGACCTGCTCGAGCGCTTGCGTGACTTGATTCTTGTAGCGGCAACCGGAGCTAACGCGAACTCTGTGCTCCGTGGAATCCCGACAGATGAACTCGAGCGCATGCAAGCACAGGCAAAGAACTTTGGCGCTGCCGAACTTTCTCGAGCTGCCGATGTGGTCAACTCGTCACTCACTGAGATGACTGGTGCCACTTCACCTCGCCTTCACCTAGAGCTGATGATTGCTCGTCTCTTGGTTCGCGCAACAGGTGGTGCTCCTGCCGTTTCTGCTGCACCTGCTTCTTCGGCACCAGCAGCTCCGCCTGCGCCAGTTGCTAAGCCAGCTGCTGCACCTGCCGCCGCTGCGCCAGTTTCTCCAGCTCCCAAGGCTGAAGCATCCCCTCCCACCGCACAGGCAGAGCCCGTGAAGGAAGCACCTGCCAAGGAAGAGCCAGCTGTGGTTGTTCCCACTGGCCCTGTTGGAACGCGTGAACTCCTTGAGGTGTGGCCTGCAGTTCTGGAGAAGATTCAGAAGACAAGTCGCGCAGCATGGTTGGTCGTTGTTTCTGCCCAGGTTCGTTCCCTCGAAAACGAGGTTCTCACGCTGGTCTTCAGCAATGAAGCTGATGCTGCGTCATTCCGCCCGCAGAAGGGTGTGCCCGGAGGTGTGCACGAGATTCTGCGTCAAGCCATTCTCGACACCGTGGGTGTTCGTGTGAGCTTCAAGGTCTCCAGTGATTCAAGTGCGACTGCACCTATTGATCGCATGACTGACACTGGTTCGGTGGCCTCACCTTCTGCGCCAGTCAATGCTCCACGTGAGTTTGCAACTCCAGCACCAGCTGCTGCGGCTGAGGAGCCGCCACTTCCTGAAGTGCCACCTGCTGATCTTGATGAGGAACCCCCATTTGAAGAGGCAGCACCTCCAGCATCTGACGATGGTTGGGATGTTGTCGCTATTCCTGGTGGGGGAGCAGCTGCAGTTCTCGAAGAAGAAACTGTTGTTAAAGAAGTTGTTGCTGCTGTAGCACCAGAAACTCCTGCTGCACCCGCTGCTAAGAAGCTCACGCCTGAGCAGGCCGCTCAAGAAGACGCCCGCTATGGCGAAGCCGTTGTTCGTGAGCTCTTGGATGCCAAGTTCATCGCTGAGGAAGTAACCGAACCCATCGCTGTTGTGGCACCTGATGCTCCTGACGAGGCTTAGACATGTATGACGGCATTGTTCAGGAGCTCATTGATGAGCTCGGCCGGCTTCCCGGGATCGGTCCCAAGTCCGCTCAGCGCATTGCGTTCCACATTCTTCAGACAGAGTCCTTTGATGTCTCACGCCTCTCCTCTGTTCTTGTAGAAGTCCGTGAGAAGGTCAAGTTCTGCGAAATTTGCGGCAATGTCAGCGAAGAAGTCACCTGCGGTATTTGCCGCGACCCTCGCCGTGATCCGACCTTCATCTGTGTGGTGGAAGAAGCCAAAGACGTTGTCGCTATTGAACGCACTCGTGAATTCCGTGGTCTCTATCACGTGCTCGGCGGCGCCATCAGCCCGATCGACGGCATTGGTCCAGACGACCTGCGCATTCGTCAGCTGATGACCCGTTTGGCTGATGGCACCGTGATGGAAGTCATTATCGCCACCGACCCCAACCTTGAGGGTGAAGCAACAGCGACATATCTTTCTCGTTTGCTCAAGACCCTGGAGATCAAGGTGTCACGCCTGGCTTCTGGTCTGCCCGTCGGTGGAGATTTGGAATACGCCGACGAAGTCACCCTCGGCAGGGCATTCGAAGGTCGTCGCACCGTTTCTTAGTCGGTTCTGGCAGGGTCAAAACTGCCAAAAAACTGCCG
Organism: Actinomycetota bacterium; assembly: GCA_041178865.1. GTDB lineage: Bacteria > Actinomycetota > Actinomycetes > Actinomycetales > Microbacteriaceae > Aurantimicrobium. The sequence continues at coordinate 3,540 of JBEGUL010000046.1, forward strand.
GTAGAATAGAGTTTCCAGCTCGTGAGAACCGTAGCCGCGAGCATATTCCTTACAGGAGTTTTCAACCGTGAGCTTGATTGTGCAGAAGTTTGGCGGATCTTCCGTTGCAGATGCTGAGAGCATCAAGCGCGTCGCCAAGCGCATTGTCGAGACCAAAGAAGCTGGAAATGACGTTGTCGTGGTTGTGTCTGCCATGGGTGACACCACTGATGAACTAATGGATCTTGCCAACGAGGTTGCCAGCGATCACGCCCCTCGTGAGCTCGACATGCTCCTCACCGCAGGTGAGCGCATCTCGATGGCCTTGGTTGCGATGGCTGTTCGTTCCCTCGGCCACGACGCAAAATCTTTCACCGGTTCACAAGCCGGCATGATCACAGATGCTCAGCACGGAACTGCGCGGATCGTGGAGGTCACCCCAGGGCGTCTGCGTGAAGCTGTTGCTGAAGGAAACATCGTCATTGTTGCTGGATTCCAAGGCTTCAACCGGTCAACAGGTGACATCACCACTCTGGGTCGCGGTGGTTCTGATACTTCTGCCGTTGCATTGGCTGCCGCACTCGATGCAGATGTGTGTGAGATTTACACCGACGTGGACGGGGTCTTCACCGCTGACCCTCGCGTTGTTCCCAACGCGTCCAAGATTCACCGCATCTCGAGCGAAGAAATGCTTGAGCTAGCAGCTAGCGGTGCCAAAGTTCTCAATATTCGCGCAACCGAATATGCTCGCCGTCACGGTGTGACATTGCACGTGCGCTCCTCATTCGTTTCGAACGAGGGAACAATTGTCTACAACCCCACGGAGGGAGAAACAGTGGAAGAGCCCATCATCACCGGTGTTGCCGGGGACCTAAGCGAAGCAAAGATTACCGTTGCCGGTGTTCCAGACGTTCCAGGTAAGGCAGCGCAGATTTTCACCGTTGTTGCTGCAGCAGACATCAACATCGACATGATCGTCCAAAACGTTTCTTCGGGTGGTTCAGGTCAGACCGATATTTCTTTCACACTGCCCACGGCAGAAGCTGATGATGCACTGGCAGCCCTGAAGGCTGCACAGTCCGACATCGGATTCTCGGACCTGGCACTGGATGAAAACATTGGCAAGCTCTCCGTCGTGGGTGCCGGCATGCGCACCAGCTCGGGTGTTTCTGCACAATTGTTTACGGCACTGTTTGAAGCAGGCGTCAACATCGACATGATCTCCACTTCCGAGATTCGCATCTCGGTCATCATGCGTGCTGACCAGCTCAATGAAGCACTGCGCAAGGTGCACACCGCTTTCGGTCTTGACTCTGATGTTGAGGCTGTCGTCTACGCAGGAACTGGCCGATGACCGCCATTGCCTCTGAGGGGCTTAACATTGCCGTGGTCGGTGCAACTGGCCAGGTTGGCAAGGTCATGCGTCGTCTGCTCGAAGAACGCAACTTCCCCGTGAAGTCCATCCGCTTCTTCGCATCTGCGCGTTCGGCAGGAACGGTTCTTCCTTTCGCCGGTCACGACATCGTTGTGGAAGACGTGGAAACTGCTGATCCTTCCGGTATCGATGTTGCTCTCTTCTCTGCAGGAGCAACCGCATCCAAGGCACAGGCTCCTCGCTTTGCAGCAGCCGGTGTCACTGTTGTCGATAACTCCTCTGCCTGGCGTATGGACCCCGAGGTCCCTCTCGTGGTTTCTGAGGTCAACCCTCACGCCATCAAGCAGGCAGTCAAGGGCATCATTGCGAACCCCAACTGCACCACCATGGCAGCAATGCCAGCACTCAAGGTTCTTCACGCTGAGGCTGGCCTTGAGCGCATGAGTGTGACCACCTTCCAGGCAGTGTCTGGTTCTGGTCTTGCCGGTGCTGAAGAACTTGCTAACCAGGTTCGTGCTGCCGTTGAGCAGGGCAACTTAGAAGACCTCGTACACGACGGTTCTGCCGTGACCTTCCCCGCACCGGTGAAGTATGTGAAGACCATTGCCTTTGACGTTGTTCCTCTTGCAGGTTCGATTGTTGAAGACGGTCTCAACGAAACCGACGAAGAGAAGAAGCTGCGCAACGAGAGCCGCAAGATTCTAGAAATTCCTGGTCTCTTGGTATCGGGTCTCTGTGTTCGCGTTCCCGTGTTCACCGGGCACTCGCTGTCAATCAACGCAGAGTTTGGCAAGGCAATCTCACCTGAGCGAGCTCGTGAACTTTTAGCGAACGCTCCTGGAGTCCAGCTCGAAGATGTTCCGACGCCCCTCCAGGCTGCCGGAGCTGACCCCAGCTTCGTTGGACGTATTCGTGCCGATGAGACTGTCGATGGCGGCCGTGGCTTGGCAATGTTTGTCAGCAATGACAACCTGCGCAAGGGTGCTGCGCTCAACGCAGTTCAGATCGCAGAGCTGATTGCGGCAGACCACGCCTAAGTAATTCATCTCTTCTGTCGAAGGCCATCAGGATTCGTTCCTGATGGCCTTCTTCTTTGCTCCCGCTAGGTGGGAACGAGGACAGCAGTAGTAGCGGGCATTCACGCGTAAACTGGCGGATGTGAATGCAAAGACCGTTGACGTTGCCCTGATTGGTGGCGGAATCATGAGCGCGACTCTCGGCGCTCTGATTAAGCAATTGCAGCCTGACTGGAGCATCCAGGTTTATGAACGCCTCGGTGAGGTCGCCCAGGAGAGCTCAAACCCTTGGAACAACGCTGGAACCGGTCACGCTGGTCTATGTGAACTGAACTACATGCCCGAGGCTGCCGACGGTTCTGTCGAAGCATCCAAGGCTGTTGCCATCAACGAGCAGTTCCAGGTCTCCCTGCAGTTCTGGGCGCACATGGTTGCCGCCAAGATGCTGGAAGCCCCCACTACCTTTATTAACTCCACACCCCACATGACCTTTGTCTGGGGTCAAGCCAACGTGGAATACCTGCGCAAGCGTTTCGCTGTGCTCAAAGATGAGCCACTATTCGCTGGCATGGAGTATTCAGAAGATCCCAAGGTCATTGCCAAGTGGACTCCACTTCTCATGGATGGTCGCACCGGCAACGAACCTATTGCTGCCACTCGTATTACTGCCGGTACCGATGTGGACTACGGTTCGCTGACCAAGCAGCTGCTGAACTACATCACCAGCAACGGTGCCAAGCTGCGCACTGAGACTCAGGTGACCTCGCTCACCAAACTTCACAACGGTCACTGGCGTCTTAAGCTTCGTGACTCGGTCGGAAATACTCCTCACACCATCACGGCGAAGTTTGTCTTCGTTGGTGCCGGTGGTGGCGCGCTGTCACTTCTGCAGAGTGCGGGAATCAAGGAAGCCAAGGGCTTTGGTGGATTCCCTATCTCCGGTCAATTCCTGCGCACCACCAACCCTGCCATCGTGGCTCGCCACCAAGCAAAGGTTTATGGCAAGGCATCTGTGGGAGCACCACCCATGTCTGTGCCTCACCTCGACACTCGTGTTGTTGACGGCGAAAAGTCTCTGTTGTTTGGCCCCTTTGCAGGTTTCACCCCGAAGTTCCTCAAGGAAGGTTCCTGGTTCGACCTTCCCGGTTCTATCCGCGTGAACAACATCATGCCGATGCTTGCAGTTGGTGCAACCAATCTGGATCTCTTGAAATACCTCATCGGTGAGGTTGTTGCCAGTCCACAGAAGAAGCTGGATGCCCTGCGCGAGTTCTTCCCAGATGCTCAGCACGCAGACTGGGAGCTCATCACCGCAGGTCAGCGCGTCCAGGTCATGAAGAAAGACCCCAAGAAGGTCGGCGTTCTACAGTTTGGTACTGAAGTTATCGCTGCATCGGATGGCTCCATTGCCGGTTTGCTCGGTGCTTCTCCCGGAGCTTCAGTATCTGTTCCCGTCATGCTCGATGTGCTTAAGCGGTGCTTCCCCACTGAGTTTGCAGCTTGGGAACCAGAGATCAAGAAGATGATTCCGAGCTTCGGTACTCGCCTCTCAGACAAGCCTGCTGTGGCAAAGAAGTCATTCGCTAGCTCGGCGAAGACCCTCAAA
>JBEGUL010000047.1:0-7969 GCA_041178865.1 Actinomycetota bacterium
CCCAGCGGATTGCCTGGGCCAAATATCTCAACGCTGGTCAAACCTGCGTCGCACCGGACTACATCCTGGCCACTGCCAGTGTTCAGAAGGAACTCGAACGCCACCTCGTTGCAGCAATTGCAGCACTTTATGGGGCAGACCCCTTGAAGTCTGATGATTATGGCCGGATCATCAACGACAATCACTTTGCTCGTCTCAGTTCCTATCTGAAGGATGGCCGTGTTGTGGCAAAGGGGAAGCCTGAGGCTACTCAGCGCTATATCCCTCCCACGGTCTTGACTGGGGTGAAGCGCGATGCACCCGTCATGCAGGAAGAGATCTTTGGACCGATTCTTCCAATGATCACGGTAAAAGATCTTGATGACGCTATTGACTTCATCAACTCCAAGTCAAAGCCCCTGGCACTGTATGTCTTCAGCGAGGACACATTGGTTCGCCGTGCATTTACGGAGCGCACGAGCTCGGGGGCGTTGGGATTCAATGTGGCTATTTTGCACTTGAGTGTTCCAGGACTTCCCTTTGGTGGTGTGGGGGAGAGCGGTATAGGCGCTTATCGCGGAAAGCGCTCTTTTGACACGTTCAGCCACGAGAAAGCACTGTTGTCCAAGCCACTCAAGCCTGAGACCCTGGCACTTGTCTACCCTCCGTTTACTGACAGGAAGAAGAAACTCATCAAGGGCCTGCTGCGCAAGCTCAGCTAACGAATTGTCCGAATAGCCGGACGTCTTCCTTGTTCGTGCCCGAATGACCGTTCTAGACTCGAGTCGACCCACAAAGTCCTCTAACACAGCAATGGAGCTGATACCCAGTGTCTGAACAGACAACACCATCCACCCGTCCTATCGACACTCTTGGCCTCAACTCAACAGATCGAGTAGGTAATTTCTCTGGCAACGCACAGTTGCCTATCGCTCCCGCAGCAACGCGCACAGAGACGGACTCTCTCGGAGCAATGCAGGTTCCTGCAGACGCCTACTGGGGTGTTCACACCGCACGTGCGCTGGAAAACTTCCCCATTGCGAAGCGACCCATCTCGGTCTTCCCTGAACTCATTGTTGCCCTGGCTTGCGTCAAGCAGGCAGCTGCACGAGCCAACGCTGAAATTGGCGTATTGGATCAGCACAAAGCAGACATCATTGACCGCGTCTGCCAAGAAATCATTGATGGTGCGTGGCACGAACAATTCGTCGTTGGTGTGATTCAAGGTGGTGCTGGAACCAGCACCAACATGAATGCCAACGAAGTGATTGCTAACCGTTGTTTGGAGTTGATGGGTCACACCAAGGGAGCATATGAACACATGCACCCCATTGATGACGTGAACAAGTCACAGTCCACCAATGACGTTTACCCCACCGCAGTCAAGCTGTCGCTAGCTTTCTCGTTGCCTCACCTCTTGACCGAATTGAGCTTGTTGCGTGATGCCTTCAATGCCAAGGGTGAAGAGTTCAAGCACATTCTTAAAGTTGGCCGTACTCAAATGCAAGATGCCGTTCCGATGACCCTCGGTCAGGAATTCCACGGCTTCGGCACCACTCTCGGTGAAGACTATGACCGCCTCACCGAGACGGTGTGGATGCTCAGTGAAATCAACCTGGGTGCTACTGCTATTGGTACCGGAATCACCGCAGATCCTCGTTACCGAGAAGCTGCTGTGCGCCACCTGGCGATTATTTCGGGTCTGGATATCACCAGCGCTCCTGACCTCATCGAGGCCACCAGTGACGCTGGTGGTTTTATGAGCTTCTCAGGCACACTCAAGCGATCCGCCATTAAGCTCTCCAAAATCAGTAATGACCTTCGCCTGCTCTCCTCCGGCCCACAAGCTGGTTTCGGCGAGATCAACCTCCCTGCACAGCAGGCAGGATCTTCGATTATGCCGGGCAAGGTCAACCCGGTTATCCCTGAAGCTGTCAGCCAGGTGGCATATGCCATCGCCGGTAACGATGTCACCGTCACAATGGCAGCTGAGGGCGGGCAGCTTCAGCTCAACGCCTTTGAGCCTGTCATTGCATATTCGCTTCTGCAGGGCATCAGCTGGCTAGCCCAAGCCTGCATGACACTGCGCGTGAACTGTGTCGTAGGTATCACGGCAAACGTGGAGCGTCTCGAAGGCATGGTTGCGTCCAGCGTCGGTGTAATCACCGCGCTGATTCCCTTCATTGGTTACGGTCCAGCTGCAGAGCTGGCCAAGCAGGCTCTCAAGACAGGTCGCCCCGTGGCAGATCTCGTCGTTGAAGCTGGCCTGATGACCAAAGAAGACGTCACTCGTGAGCTTTCGCCCGCCAAGATTTCTGGCATGGAAGCCTAGGAACCTCAACCTAGGAACCTCTGCCCGTTACGCTGGAAACATGAGTAACGCGACTGATGTCGTCATGCAACGCATGTTGACGGTTCCTGATTTTCCTTCCGAAGGCATTCTTTTTCGTGACCTGACTCCCGTCTTTGCGCACGGAGAATCATTTCGAGCTGTCGTAGACGGCTTGATTGAGCCATTTACTGGGCAGTTTGATGCTGTGGCGGGCTTAGAAGCCCGCGGCTTCTTACTGGCAGCGGCCGCTGCCGTTGATGCTGGTGTGGGGGTGCTTCCCATTCGTAAGGGCGGCAAGCTTCCTGGTGACATCATCGGGGAGACCTATGACCTGGAATATGGCACGGCAACTCTGGAAGTGAACCCCCTGTCGTTACCAGCTGGTTCGCGTGTATTAGTGCTCGATGACGTTCTTGCCACTGGCGGCACCATCGAGGCCTCTGTCTCACTGATTGAGCGGGCGGGATGGCAGGTAGCAGGTATTGCTGTAGTGCTCGAATTGGAGGCTCTCTCAGGCCGTCAGCGTCTTGCGGGGCGCGATATTCACTCACTCGTCACGCTCTAGCTCGCTCTAAGCTGGGGGTATGACGACTCCCACTTACACTCTCAATGATGGCTTCGTTCTGCCCCAGATTGGTCTGGGGACCTACAAGCTCACCGGCGATGACGGTGTTGCCTCGATTGTCAACGCAATCCACGAGGGTTACCGTCTGATTGACACTGCCACTCGTTACAACAACGAAGGTGAAGTGGGTCAGGCTATTGCGGCCTCTGGTGTTCCGCGCGAAGAGATCATTGTCACGACCAAGCTTCCTGGTGCTGCGCATGGTTTTGATGAGACCATGGCTGCTTTTGAGCTGAGCCGTCAGGCGCTGAACCTCGACTACATTGACTTGTATTTGATTCACTGGCCTAACCCCAGTGTCAACCGTTACCTCGATTCATGGCAGGCAATGATCGAGCTCAAGGATGACGGGCTGGCCAAGAGTATTGGTGTGTGTAACTTCACCGAAGAATTCTTGACCACGATCATCGATGCCACGGGAGTTGTGCCTTCGGTCAACCAGATTGAACTCCACCCCTACTTCCCTCAGGCGCAGATGCGTGCCTTCCACGCTCAGCACGGTATTCAAACCGAAAGCTGGAGCCCATTGGGCAAGACGGAAGAACTGCGCAATGAGAAGGTCATCACAGATCTGGCAGGGTCTCGAGGCGTGACCGCAGCGCAGCTGATTCTTCGTTGGCACACCCAACTGGATGCTTTGCCCCTGCCGAAGTCTGCTGATCGTGCCCGCCAGATGTCGAACCTGCACAGCTTTGACTTTGAGCTCTCTCCTGAAGAGATGGATCTCATCTCAGGCCTGGAGCGGGGGCGCCTCTGGGGCGGAGACCCCAACACTCACGAAGAGATGTAGTTCGAAGAACTACTGATTAGGCAGCCTGGGCTGCCTTCGTGGCTTGGGCCTTGGCAATCTGTTTCTTGACCACTGTCACAATGACTGCAATAACGGCCACCCCGACGGTGAAAAGCACGTTTGGGCCGTTGAGAACTAACAAGACAATAGTCATGGCCAGAGCCACCACAGCAACCCACCAGTCCCAGCCCCAGCGGGGCAGAATCAGCACTGCTGCCGTCATGCCCAGAACATAGATTGCCACCATCGAACTCAGATGAATCGGAATCAACGTTAAGAGCTGGAAGTCTTGAGCAAACAAGATACTGAAGAAGATAATGGAAATTCCGAGGGACAGTGTCAGGCTCCTGCGGGGAACTTCATCTGGTTCAGCACCCTTGGCGAAGTAGAGGGGAAGATCACCATCACGGCCTAGGGAAGCGCCGAGCTTGCCAATAGCTGCGAGATAGGCGTTCAGCACACCCAGTGACACAATCGCAGCAATGCTGGCAATGATCACCGCGCCCGCCTTGGGGGCGGTCTCATTGACCAAGGTCAACAGCGGAACGCTGCCCTTACCAGCATCCTCGCCGAGCACACCAATGGTGACCCACTGCAGAGCCAAATAAGCCGTTCCCACAATGACGAGGGCTATAGCTGTGGCAATCGGGATGGTCTTGCGGGGATTCTTGAACTCAGCAGCGATGTGGGTTCCGACTTCCCATCCAGCAAATGCCCATACAAACAAGCTGATGGCCACGCCCACACCAACCCAACCGTGGGGCATGAACGGCTGGAAGCTGGTTTCTTGCACGGCCGGAGCACCGTAGGCAATCACGCCGACCACGACCACAACAAGAAGTGCACTGAGACCGAGCTGAACCCAGCCCGCCACTCTCACGCCGAACAAATTCAGTGTGAAGGGAACCATGAACAGCACCCCAGCCACCAGCGGAAGTAGCGAGCGGTCTGCGCCGGTGATGGCCACAACGTATTCGGCTCCCATGACGGCAACAACAGGTTCACCAGCAGCGACACCGAAGTAGAAGAGATAGCCTGCAACGCGCGCCCAGGTGTTCCCCATGGACTTGCGAACATAACTGGCCACACCACCAGAATCTGGATAGCGGGCAGCTAGTGCGGCAAAGGTTCCTGCCAAGGGGATGGACAGTACAAAGATGATCGCGACAGAGAGGATTGAAGCGGGTCCTGCCACTTGTGCCGCAAGGCCAGGCAGAACCAAGATGCCGGTGCCCAGCACGCTGGCGATATAGAGAGCGGTGCCCTGCGCAATGCCCAGGGTTCCCTTGTGTTCGCTCACAGAATTACTCTGCCACGTTTATCAAGAAAGAACGTGCTTCTAGCCGAGGAAGCCGCGAAGTAGCGCGGCAGAACCAGAAACGTGATCTGCCATAGCCGCAGTAGCTTTATCGGCATCTCCGGTGAGGATGGCCAGCACGATTGCTTCGTGCTGTTCATTGGAGTGAGAGATATTGGGCGGTAGGAGCGGGATGCCATCGAGAAGCTCATTCAGGCGCATGCGTGAAGTGGCTACTTGCGAAAGCAAAGAAGGAGAACCGGTGAGCTCGGCGATAAGTAAATGCAGGCGAGAATCAAGCATGCGGTAATTCTCAGAGGTGGCCTCTGCAGTTTCTTTGAGGACTGACCATAACTGATCACGCTCTACTGAGCTCAGACTACGTGTCGCTGCATGCTGGGCTGCACCGCACTCCAGAATCTCACGCAGAATGAGCACATCTTCTAACTCATCGTGGGTGAAATCAATGTGGTGAGTCAGTTCACCGTCTCTCCCCATCCGAAGTGGTTGAGCTGGGAGTGAGTCGGCAACGAAAGTACCGCCATATCGTCCACGTCGAACCACAAGATATCCCGCATCCACCAGTGAAGAGATTGCTAACCGCACAGTGTCTCGACTGACGTCCAACATGGTGGCTAGCTCACGCTCAGGTGGAAATTGAACCCCGGGCAGGGCTAGGCCGAGTCGAATGGTTTGGAGTAGTCGCTCCACTGTCTCTTCATACGTGTTCCCACCCCGGACAGGCCGCAGTAACAAGTCGCCATTGAGGGGACTTGTCAGAGCGGCCGGTCCGGGAGGGGCATCTGGAGACATTGGAGTGGTTTAGTCCAGAGGTGTGACGTAAGCGGAGGAGATTCCACCATCAACTAAGAAGGTTGAACCGGTAATGAATGACGAGTCATCACTGGCGAGGAATGCCACCGCTGCAGCGAGTTCCTCAGGCTTAGCGAAACGTCCCACAGGAATGTGAACCAGTCGACGCTGCGCGCGCTCAGGGTCCTTGGCAAAGAGCTCTTGAAGCAGGGGAGTGTTGACGGGACCAGGGCAGAGAGCGTTGACGCGGATGCCCTGTCGAGCAAACTGAACACCGAGCTCGCGGCTCATGGCCAGAACGCCACCCTTGGAAGCGGTGTATGAGATCTGTGAAGTTGCAGAACCCAATACAGCAACAAAGGAAGCCGTGTTAATGATGGAACCGCTCTGCTGCTTGACCATGTGGCGCAGTGCCGCACGAGAGCAGAGGTAGACGGACTTGAGGTTCACGTCCTGAACCTTGTTCCATGCAGGAAGTTCAGTGGTCTCAATCGAGTCATCATCGGGTGGGGAAATACCTGCGTTATTGAACGCGATGTCGACGGAGCCGTAGACCTTGAATGCGGTGTCGAAGAGGTTGTTGACCTGATCTTCATCGGTCACATCTGCACGAACGTAGAGCCCGCCCACTTCAGCAGCTGCCTTCTCGCCCACTTCCTGAGGTGCAACGTCACCAATGACAACTGTTGCGCCTTCTGCAGCGAAGCGCTTAGCGGTGGCAAAGCCAATACCGCTGGCGCCACCGGTAATGACAGCAACCTTGCCGGCAAGACGCTGGGTGAGGTCAATCTTTTCGATACTCATTGTTTTCTCCTTGGTGTGGTTGTTCAGGTCTTAGTCGGCAGGAATAAAGACGTTCTTGGTTTCGGTGAATGCCAATGCAGCGTCTGGTCCGAGTTCACGGCCCAGTCCTGACTGCTTGAAACCACCGAAGGGGGTGTTATAACGGACGGAAGAGTGGGAGTTCACCGAGAGGTTTCCAGACTCCACGCCACGAGAAATACGCAGAGCACGTCCCACGTCGCGAGTCCAAATGGATCCTGAGAGGCCGTATTCTGTCGCATTAGCTAACTCGATAGCGTCATCGTCATCTTCGAAAGGAAGGACGGTGACGACAGGGCCAAAGATTTCATCAGTGGCACTAATGTGCTGGCGAGAGCCTGGCGTGAGCACTGTGGGGGCAAACCAGTAGCCAGCACCTTCCGGAGCAGAACCACGGAATGCAACAGGGGCATCGCTAGGAACATAGGAAGAGACACTATCGAAGTGCTTCTTGTGAACAAGGGGGCCCATCTCGGTTGCATCATCACGAGGATCACCTACTTTGACACCCTTGACGGCGGGTTCCAGTAGTCCCATGAACTTCTCGTACACGCTCTTGTGAACAAGGATGCGGCTGCGAGCACAGCAGTCTTGTCCTGCGTTTTCAAAAACTCCATAGGGGGCAGCGGCAGCTGCCTTCTCCAGGTCAGCATCAGCAAAGACAATGTTGGCGCTTTTGCCCCCCAGTTCGAGAGTGACGCGCTTGATCTGGTCGGCAGCGCCAGCCATGATCTGCTTACCTACTTCTGTAGAACCCGTGAAGACAACCTTGCGCACGGTGGGGTTGGTCACAAAGCGCTCACCGACGACGGAACCCTTACCTGGAAGAACTTGGAAGAGTCCTTCAGGAAGGCCTGCCTTGAGGGCAAGCTCGCCCAACCGAATGCTGGTGAGGGGAGTCCATTCAGCAGGCTTCAACACAACAGCGTTACCTGCAGCAAGTGCTGGAGCAAACCCCCACGATGCGATGGTCATAGGGAAGTTCCAGGGAGTAATCACGCCAACAACCCCCAGGGGTTCCTGGAATGTCATATCTATTCCGCCGGCAACAGGAATCTGCTTTCCAAAGAGACGCTCTGGGGTGGCGGAGTAGTACTCGAGCACGTTGCGCACGTGTTCTGCTTCCCACCGTGCCTGGCCGATGGGGTGGCCAGAGTTACGAACCTCGAGTTGGGCAAGATTCTCGACATCACCATCTACTGCATCTGCGAAGAGGCGTAGAGCTGCAGCGCGGTCAGCAGGGTTGCGTGCAGCCCATTCTTTCTGTGCACGCTTAGCGAGATCAATGGCCTCGTCTGTTTGCTCCACACT